>NZ_JAQIBB010000090.1:0-71533 GCF_027920745.1 Gallibacterium faecale
TATCGCTGCCTAGAGGGTAATCTTCTCACAATAACTATACTTACATCCACGCATTATTACGGATAATTCCCACTGCAATCCCTTCAATTTCAACCTCTTCCTGACTTAAATCCACCACGATCGGTGAAAGCTCACTATTTTCAGGATGAAGATAGAGCATATCTCCTTTACGCTCAAAACGCTTCACAGTTACATTATCATTAATACGAGCGACAACAACTTGCCCGTTCCGTACATCTTTTGTACTGTGTACCGCTAACAAATCCCCATCTAAAATACCAATATCTTTCATTGACATTCCTTGCACTTTTAATAGGAAATCTGCTTTTGGTTTAAACATATTCACATCCACTTGATAAGTGGCTTCGATATGTGCCGCGGCAAGAATAGGCTCACCCGCAGCCACTTTACCGATTAATGGCAAACCAACTTCTTCATCATTGGCCGCATCTTCGTTTTCATTATCATTAATTAAGCGGATACCTCTTGAGGTGCCGGAAACAATTTCAATAACCCCTTTTTTGGCCAATGCTTTTAGATGTTCTTCAGCTGCATTCGCAGAACGGAAACCTAATTCTCTTGCAATTTCCGCACGTGTTGGCGGCATACCCGTTTGTTCTAAATGTTGTTTTACAAAATCGAACACTTCTTGTTGTCGTGCCGTCAAAGTTTTTGTTAATTTTGCCATAATCTATCTCTGTTCTTTTATACAGTATTACCTGTCATTATATACAGCAAATACTGTATTGCAACGCTTATTTTCCAATACTCCCCTTTTCTTTATGGCTTAGCTTTGATCTGATAAATCGTTTTATTTGCAGAATTTGTGCTAAACTTACGCCGTTTTTCAGATAAAACTAAACTAAAAAGGAATAAAAAATGGCAGCTTTGCTCAATTTTTATCGCAATTTACTAAGATTACCGCTCTCTTTATTAGTTAAAAGTAATTCAATTCCAAACAATCCAATTCAAGAACTTAATCTTAATATTGCAGAACCTCTCATTTATGTTCTGCCTTATACCTCTCAAACAGATTTATTAATTTTTCAAAAAAACTGCTTGGCTTTAGGATTACCTGATCCATTGCAAGAAAATGATATTAATGGCGTAAAGTTACCACGCTATGTCTTTTTAGATGAAGGTAGGCGTTTCTTTAAATCAAAAACCGTTAAAAAAGAAACTGAACAAATTTTTGCGCGTTATCTGGAATTACACCATGATATTGCTGAATTAAATGTGCAATTAATCCCTGTTTCTGTACTTTGGGGAAGATCGCCGGGTTATGAAGATAAATCAGGCTTACCTAAATTACGCTTACTGAATGGTATCGAAAAATTTGCCACCATCCTTTGGTTTGGGCGCGATAATTTTGTGCGTTTTTCTCAATCAGTATCACTACGTCGTATGATCAACGCCGATGGCAGCGATCCAAAATTAGCTCAAAAGCTTTCTCGTGTTGCTCGAATCCACTTTTCTAAACAACGTATTTCAGCAACTGGACCTCGCTTACTTAATCGTTCCGCAATGTTTGCTAAATTATTGAAAAATGAAAATATTGTGGCGGCTATTGCTGATGAAATGAGTAGTAAGAAAATTTCTCAAGAAAAAGCTGAGCAAGAAGCAAGAAAAATTCTAGAAGAAATTGCTGCTAATTTTAATTATAGCAGTTTGCGGGTGGCTGACCGCTTTTTACGTTGGTTATGGAATAAATTATATCAAGGTATCAGTGTCGAGCACGCGGATCGTGTACGTAAATTAGCACTCGAAGGCCATGAAATTGTTTATGTTCCTTGCCATCGTAGCCATATTGACTATTTATTACTTTCTTATGTGCTTTATCATCAAGGTTTAGTACCGCCCCATATTGCAGCAGGGATCAATCTTAACTTCTGGCCAGTAGGCAGTATGTTCCGTAGTTGGGGCGCTTTCTTTATCCGCCGTACATTTAAAGGTAATCGCCTTTATTCGACAATTTTCAGAGAATATTTGGCGGAGTTATTCCATCGTGGTTACTCTGTTGAATTCTTTATTGAGGGCGGACGTTCTCGTACTGGGCGCTTACTCGCACCAAAAACCGGTATGATGTCAATGACATTACAGGCCTTACAAAGTGGACAGCAAACACGTCCAATTACTGTTGTGCCCGTTTATATTGGCTATGAACACGTTCTAGAGGTAGATACGTATGCCAAAGAATTACGTGGTGCTGCGAAAGAGAAAGAAAATGCAGGCTTAGTGTTACGAGTAATCAAAAAACTGCGTAACCTTGGTAAAGGTTATGTGAACTTTGCTGAGCCAATTACATTAAATACCTATCTTAACCAACATTATCCGCAATGGCGCAATACTGATGAAAAAACACGCCCAGAATGGTTTAATGAAGCCGTTGATCGTGTTTCCAATCAAGTTATGGTGAATATCAACCGTGCTGCTGCGGTTAATGCAATGAACTTAACGGGCTCGATTTTACTCTCTTCTCGTCAACGTGCATTATCTAAAGAATTATTAATTGAACAATTAGATACTTATCTACAATTATTACGTAATACCTGCTATGACGATGATGTGATTTTGCCAAATGAAAACGGCGAATCATTATTGCAACACGTATTAGGATTAGATCGCGTAGGAATTCTTGTGGAAAAGGATAATTTTGGGGAAATTGTACGCTTAGAACGGAGTTCAGCTGTATTGATGACCTACTACCGCAATAATATTCAACATTTGTTTGTATTACCGTCTTTTATTGCCAGCTTAGTCTTACACCATGAAGCCATAGAACTTAATTTAGCGCTTGATGCGGTAGAAAAATTCTATCCATTCTTAGCCAATGAATTATTCTTAAGTATTCCTCAAGAAAAACTCCATCAATATTTATTAACCATTATTGATGAATTATGTCGTCAACAAATCTTTAAACGTCATGAAAATATGTTGAGTATTAACAAAAAACGTGGTCGTTCATTACAATTATTAGCAGCTGGTGTCAGAGAAACATTACAACGTTATTACATCACGTTGAGTTTATTAAAAGCGAATACTACGCTTTCTCGTGCTGAACTGGAAAAAGAAAGCCAATCTATTGCACAGCGTTTATCTGTTTTACATGGTATTAATGCACCAGAATTTTTTGATAAAGCGGTATTTGCTGCCTTTATTAATTGTTTAAAACAAAACAATTATTTTGATGAAAATGGTAATGCTATTAGTGAAAAAATTGATGAATTACATTCAATTTTACACAAGATCGTTTCGTTAGAAATTGATATTACTATTCAAGATGCCATCGAAAAATAATTGATCCCAACTAATACTAAAAAGTGTGCAAATCATTTAATTTGCACGCTTTTTTATTACACTCTTATCTTAATAAGACTAAACAAGTGCTAATTTAAATTCTTCGTTTTGTAATTCAGCAATTACTTGTTTATCTAAATTAATATCGGTCACAATATCAGTAAACTGCGCTAATCTTGCTACACTAAACAACGAATATTTGCCATATTTACTACTGTCTGCCACTAAAATACGTCGCCTTGCATTCTGTAATAAGCTACTTTTCAGATTTGCTTTATCTTCTGTTGGCGCTGTTACCCCTTTGTCTAAACTCCACGAATTACAACTTACAAACGCCAAATCAGGATATACATTCTGTAATAACTGAATACTATGATTACCAATACAAGATTGACTAGAGTTATCAATATACCCTCCCGTCAACATCAAATCGATTTGTTTATACTCAGATAAAAATAAAGCAATATGCAGATCCGTTGTGATCACTCTTAATGGTAAATGTGCTATTTTCTTTGCAATACATAATGTTGTCGTTCCAGCGTCTAGTACTATTGAATCCCCCGCTTTAATAAAAGAGGCAACATGGTCAGCAATTCTGCCTTTTTCTACGACAAATTTAAGTTGTTTTTCATTTGTAGTTGGTTGCGCTGCAATAAATTGATTAAGGCTTACTCCACCATGTGTACGGATAACAGATCCTTGTTCATTTAATTTAATTAAATCTCGACGGATTGTCGCTGGCGAAGCATTAGTGACTTTTACAAGTTGATCAACAGTTGCAATATTATGACTTTTCAAGAAAAGCAGGATTTGTTCTAAACGATCGGGTGACATATTATTCTCTTATCATAAAAGGCACACACTATAAATCTAATGTGTGCCTACAATACAATTATTTAATTATTCACTAAATTTTTGTTTTTCTCAAATTCAGCTAAACTTGTATCAAGATGCTTAATTAAATCAGCTGTACCCACAAATGTTGGAGATACACTATAAGCATCCTCTGTTTTCTTACGGAATTCAGCATTTTCTGTCACAACTTTCATAGCTGCTGCCATTTTTTCAATAATTTTAGTATCTGTACCTTTAGGAAAACTTAAGAAATAATAACGTTCAGCTACCCAATCATATCCTTGTTCTTTTGCGGTCGGAACATCTGGGAATAATTTATTACGTTCTTTTGCAATAACGGCTAAAGGTAGAAAATCCTTAGATTCAAAATAAGATTTCATAACACCATAAGGATTAACATTCACATCAATTTTTCCTGCTAATAATGCAGCATTTCTATCTGTACCGCCGCCAGCATCTACAATATTAAAATCAACTTTTTGTTGTTCTTCCAATACCCTTCCTAAATAATAAGAATATGCACCAATAGATGAAGCATATAAAACACTATTTGGTTGTGCTTTCGCTCTATCTATTAAATCTTTCATATTTTTCATACCACTTTTAGCATTGACAGCAATAACATAAGAGTTATCTACAATTGTTGCCGCGACTGGTGCTAAAGCTTCATGTGCTTGCTGAGCAACACCAACCACCTTATTTGTTAACATTGATTCATGGAAAAATAGTGCAGTGTAACCATCTGGTTTCGCACCAATAACTTGTCTCATACCAGCATTACCATTGGCACCAGATACATTCGTTACAATAATTTTTGTATCAAGTTCTTTCTCTAAATAACTAGCTAAATTTCTAGCATGGAAATCCGTATCTCCACCAGCACCAAATGGTACAACAATAGTAATCGTTTTATGGTTTGGCCAACTATCACTTGCAGTAGTTTTTTCTTCTGCTGCTTTGTCTTTACAAGCCATAACACTTAAGCTCAAAATACCTGCTAATACTAAATTTAAATATTTCATAGGAAACTCCTGTTTAATTTCATTAATGAGATTTCTTCATACGAGATCTAACAGCAAAAATAATTACTACGGCTGTCATGATGAAAAATAGAGAGGCAATAGGGGCTCTAAAAAACTCTAGAAAATCACCTTTTGAGAACATTAATCCTCTTCTTAAATTCAATTCTGCAAGTGGCCCAATAATAAATCCTAAAATGAATGGTGCTGCAGGAATCTTTAATTTAAAGAATACAAATCCAACTAATCCGAATAACACTGTAGCCCATACATCAAAGAAGTTATTACGAACACCAAATGCCCCGATAATGCAGAAGAGGAAAATTGCTGGAAGTAGAAAATGTTTTGGAATATCTAAAATTTTGGTGAATAGTTTTAATCCATAAAATTCCATTATGAACATAACAATTGAACCAACAATCATTGCAGCAAAAATTGAATACACAATTCCAACATTTTCTGTAAACATTAGTGGTCCTGGAGTAATCCCATGAAGAGTTAATCCACCTAATAAAATAGCTGTTACAGTATCTCCAGGAATACCTAATGCTAGTAATGGTACTAAAGCTCCACCAATAGCCGCATTATTTGAAGACTCTGATGCTACAACCCCATCAATAATTCCTGTGCCGTATTTTTCTGGATATTTAGAAGTAGATTTAGAAACAGTATATGCCATTACATTAGCAGCACCACCGCCAATCCCTGGTAAAATACCAATTGCAGTACCAATAGAAGAACATAAAATAAAGTTCTTAATTTGCCCAAAGAACTCTTTTATAGAGAAACCTAAACCTTTTACTATTTCTAATGCTGTAATTACATCCATATTATTTCTTTCTGTTTTCAATGTATCCGCTTTAGAAATAATTTCTGTAATTGCAAATAAACCAATCAATACTAGTAAAACATCAAAGCCATAAGCAATATCAACTGAGCCAAATGTAAAACGTTCCATAGATGAAATTGCATCAATACCAACTGTAGCAAACATACAACCAACTACACCTGAAATTAATCCTTTCCAAATATTATCTCCTGATAACCCAACTAACATACTTAAAGAGAAAAGTGCTACAGCAAAATATTCATATGCTCCAAACTTAATTGCTATTTTTGCTAAGAAAGGAGAAAGAAAAATCAAAACTATTGTTGAAAATAATGTACCTAAAAATGAAAATGTAATTCCCACACCTAATGCTTTTAATGGATGTCCTTTTTTAGTTAATGGATAACCATCAAAACAGGTCGCAATAGAAGATGGGGTCCCCGGTATACCTGCTAAAATAGCTGTAATTAAACCTCCTGATATTCCACCTATATATAATGCAATAAGTAATACAACAGAAAGGCTAGAGTCCATAGAATAGGTAATTGGTAGGAAAAGTGCTAAAGCCATTGTTGCTGATAAACCTGGTACCGAACCAAATATAATTCCAACAAAAACACCACCTAAAAGGCATAACATCCCTGTTACAGTAAATAAGACCGAAAAACCTTGAAGTAATAGCTCAAACATAACTTCCCCCTAAAATAATAGCCCAGATGGCATAGTTAAATTTAAATAATAACTAAATCCAAAATAAGCCACTATTGGTAACAAAATAGAAAAAATAATATAAACCCAATATGTCTTTTCTATATATTCTGGTGTAAGCAATAAAGATAAAAAGAATAAGAAAGGAATAGAAGAAATAATAAAACCCAAAAAATCAATAAGTGAAATATATGCAAGTATTAACACTAAAACTAATAATACTCGTTTAATATCAGAAGATGAACTTTCCTCTTTATCTTCTAATGTTTGTAATTTTCTCCAAGAAGTAATAATTAAAATAGTTGATGCAATTAATAAAATATACCCATAAATTTTTGGCATAAAATCAGATTCAATTGCAACAATTCCTTTAGTTTCTATTGAATATGCTCCGAATAAATAAGCTAAAGAAACGAAAAAAAATATTATTCCTGCAAGAAAATTTTTATCGGAAAGATATTTCTTCATATTCCTTTCTCCTTCACAAACTTATAATTTATAGAAATTTTTGATAAATCTTACGAATATCTTCTTTTGTCATTTCTTTAGGATTGTTATCTAACAATCTTCTGACTGAAAAAGCAGAATCGACTAATTCATCTAAAACAGACTCATTAATTCCTTTTTCTCGTAAGTCACAGTGAATATTTAAATCTTTAATCAGCGCATATAATTCCTCAATCATCCTTTCCGCTGCTTGTCGTTGTGATAATCCTTGGATATCAAGCGCCATTGCATTTGCAATTTCACTAAATTTTTTCTCATAAGCATCTAAATTAAATTTCATTACATCAGGTAATAAAATTGCATTAGATAATCCATGAGGTATATGGTATTTGCCTCCTAACGGATAAGATAATGCGTGTACCGCAACAGTACTTGATGTCGCAATACAAGCTCCGCCTAGGTAAGCACCTAACAGCATTTTTTCTCTAGCTTCTAAATTGCTGCCATTGTTATAAGCTTCTCTAATGCTGCTTACGATTAAATTAATCGCTTTTAATGCCAACATTTCACATAAAGGATTGGATTTTTTAGAGATATAACATTCAATTGCATGACATAACGCATCAATTCCAGTATTTGCTGTGATATGTTTCGGTAATTTCACCGTCATTTCAGGATCTAAAATCACACTGCTAGAAACTAATTTTTCATCAACAATACCAACTTTTAATTCTCGTTCTGTATCTAATACAATCGAATTTTGAGTTGCTTCGGAACCAGTCCCTGCAGTAGTTGGGATCATTAATGTAGGTAGGCCACGTTGTGAGAATTTCTTTTCTCCTCTAGTTACTTGATGCAAAGTAACATCATTGTTCAACATTACAGCAATAAGTTTTGCTGTATCCATAGCACTACCACCACCAATACCAATAACCATTTCAACCTGTAGTGATTTTGCCACTTCAAAAATATCATTAATTTTTTCCATTGGCGGCTCTGGGGGTGTATCAGAAATAATATGTACAGCAACACCGGCTGCTTCTAAAAGCAATTGTGGTTTCTCGATTAATCCTGTTTTATAAACACCTTCATCTGTAATGATGACAACTTGTTTAGCTTGATATGCAGATACCACATCTACAATTTGATTAATTGAACCTTTACCCGCAATAATTTTGCTTGGATTTAATAGTGAATAATTTGTATTAGTCATATAACTGCTTCCTCCGACTAATTCTTTTTCCATCTAGGATGTTCATATGCTTCTGGGTTACATACATACGGCCATCTTTCCCCATTGATTACCGCTAACACACCTTCCGCTGCCATTGTGGCTACACCTGATGCTGCTTCCTTAGTTTGACCCGCCATATGTGGTGAAACAATGACATTATCTAATTGCATAAGTGGTGACTTTGGATCAACCGGTTCTGAGGCAAAAACATCTAACCCCGCACTATGAATAGTTCCTTTGGTTAATGCTTCTACAAGAGCTTCTTCATCAACGACACCACCTCTAGCACAATTAATTAAAATTGTATTTGGTGACATTAGCTGGAACTCTTTTTGGCTAATTAGATTTCTAGTTTTTGCAGTAAGAGGAACATGGATAGAAATAACTTCTGAACCAGTAATAGCTTGTTCTAATGTTGAACAATGAATAAATCCTTTTGCTTCAATAACTTGTTGTTCTACATAAGGATCATAAACTTTAATAGTCATACCCACTGCAGCAGCCATTTGTGCAAGGATAGAACCAATATGACCATAACCAATCAATGCTAATGTTTTGCGATTTAATTCATATGCCTTATAAGCACTACGAATTGCAAAATTACCTTTTCGCATTCCTTTATCTGAACGTACAATATCTTTTGCACAAGCAAACATTAACGCAAAGGCGTGCTCTGCTACAGATCTTGTATTCGCACCGGGTGCAATAACAACAGGAATACCTAATTCTGTTGCCGCAGCCACATCAACATCATCAACCCCAACACCAGGTCTTCCAATCGCTTTTAAATTTTTAGCTTGCAGCATAGTTTCGCGATCGATTGAACCTATACGAATAATTACACCATCTGCATCAAGTAATTCGGGTAACATTGCTTGAGGATGACCATCATTAGTGATACTAATCCTAACGTTACCTTTTTCTAAAACGGCCATACCGTCATCGTGTAAGCGGTGTGAAATGACAACTTTTTTCATCTCAATATCCTTCTTATTTATAAAGTTCAAATACTTCTAATAAAGCTTTATCCATTGCCTCATTCGCACAATAAGAAGGTTCTTTAGCAGGACCGACATTAAATCCTTTAAGTTGCACAGCACGTTTCACAACAGAATTTGGATTACCTTTAGCCATAACATTACGGAACGGACGAATTTTCTTTTGTGCTTCATTCGCTTTAGCAAAATCACCAGCTTTCCAGTAGTTATAGATACTTACCATTAATTCTGGGAAGACATTTGAACACCCACTAATTGCCCCTGTACCACCAGCTAATAACGTCCAAAGAATTAAAGAATCATTCCCCGCTAAAACACTAAGGCGATCGTCTGTATTCTCAATATATTTCAATGTGTTATCGAAACTACCACTACTATCTTTTACACCAATAATATTTTCATATTTCGCTAACTTCTTAACTGTTAAATAATCAATATTGTTGCCTGTTCTTGCGGGAATGTTGTACAACAAAATCGGTAATGCTACGGCTTCGGCCACTCTACTATAATGGCGATAAAGATCATCTTGGGATACCGCTACAAAATAAGGTGAAATCACAGATAATACATCGACCCCCAAATCAGCAGCTTTTTGAGAAAGTTCGATTGTTTCTTTAGTTGTGATACAACCAGTACCCGCATAAACAGGAACTCTTCCATTCACAGCAGAAACCGTTTCTTTAATAATTTCGAGTTTCTCTTGTTGATTAAATCCATAAGCTTCTCCATTAGTACCTAATGTGAAAATACCGTGAACACCAGCGTCAATTAAATAATCAATAAAATCTCGATAAGCTGCAGGATTAAATTTTTCATTTTCATCTAACGCTGTAAGTACCGGAGTAATAATTCCTTCTGGTTTAAACATAATTTTTCTCCTCTAAAATTTATTTAGTAAATTTAATTTGTGCCATTTGTGCTGCAAGATACAATGCCTCACTCATACTTTTACTATCAGCAATGCCTTGTCCAGCAATAGGAAATGCGGTTCCATGATCAACAGATGTACGAATAAATGGTAACCCTACGGTAACATTTACACCTGTATCAAAACCTAATAATTTGATTGGAATATGACCTTGATCGTGATACATCACGACCACAATATCGAATTCATCTAAGTTAGCAGCTCGATGAAAAACTGTATCAGGAGGAATTGGACCTGATACATTAATGCCTAATGCTCTAGCTTCTTCAATCGCAGGGACAATCTCTTTACTATCCTCATCCCCAAACATACCATTTTCACCAGAATGTGGATTTAACCCAGCAACAGCCACTCTTGGTACTTTGAATCCCAACATTTTGGCATTTTCATCTGCAAGTTTAATCACCGTAAGTACCCGCTCTTTCTTCACTAAATCACAGGCTTTACGTAATTGAACATGCGTTGTTACATGAATCACACGTAATTTTGGACTCACCAACATCATTGAATAATCTTTAGTTCTACTTAATGTCGCAAGAATTTCAGTATGTCCTGGAAACATCTTGCCACCAGCATGTAACGCTTCTTTATTTAGTGGTGCAGTAACTACTGCATGAATTTTGTTTGCCATCGCATATTGAACTGCACGTTCAATATATTCATAAGCTGCACATCCTGCGCGAGGATCAACTTGAGCAAATGGTAAATCTGCTGGTAAATTATCCAAGTCCACTAAATCAATATAACCATACTCTGAAGAAAACCCTTCCAACTCACTGATCACCCTAAGTTTTAATGGTGACTTTAATAGCTCAATTGCTCTAGTCATCATTTTTTTATCGCCAATAACAAGAGGGTGAGCAAGCTCATACAAATGTTGATCAGCAAGTGCTTTTACTATCACTTCTGCACCAATACCTGCAGCATCTCCCATCGTTATTCCTAAAATTGGTTTCATTTAATACTCCTTTGTTACTGATATACGACTACCTTTTATTTCAATATTTCATCGATTATATAAATGATTATTTTGAATCAAAAAATCATAAATAATGATGAATTATTTTTTATTAAGTATATTTAATGACGAAAATCCTTTCTGTGAATAGGATCGCATTTTGATTAAAAATAATCAAATAGATTTTATTTAATCAAAAAATAATTTTTTAGGGATAAAAAAAGCCAACTACAAGAGTTGGCTTTAAGGTTAGTTAGGGACGAATTTTACTAGTGAAGCTACTTAGCAAATTTCTTTGCGTATTCTTCCGTGTTAATCCATTGATGATCTTTTTCCCAAGTGAAGCGCCATTTTCTAACTGGACCCGCCATCACATTTAAGTAATAGTTGTTATAACCAGCAATCGTTGCGACTGGATGATAGCCTTTTGGTACTTGAACTACATCACCATCATAAACTGCCATACATTCATCTAAACTACGATCATCAGTATAAACACGTTGCAAGCAGAATCCTTGGCTAGGCTCAAAGCGGTGATAATACGTTTCTTCTAGATATGTTTCTGTTTCACAATCTTTTTGATCGTGCTTATGGCTTGGGAATGAACTTGTACAACCTTCATCAGTAAAGACTTCAACCACTAATAAGGCATCTGCTGGTTCTGTTTCAGGTAAAATATTATGCACTAAACGTTTATTATTCCCATAACCTCGTTTCTCAACTCCTACATCTGCTGGAGTAATTAGACGTACTGGCAAATTACCTTGGCTTGGGGCACGACAAATTGCAATTTCTGTTTCACTCTCTGCTTTAATTTGAACATTTTTATGATGTGGTACATATAAAGAGTAAGGTGGAATACGTTCAAATGGTGTTGTTCTATTTCCAATACGTTCATACGTTTTCCCATCTACTTCAAACGTTGCATAACCACTCATCATCACAAAACAAACTTCTGTTTCAGCTGTTTCAAAAAGTTGAGTTTTACCTGCTGATAAGTGTAATAACTCAAATCCAACGTACTCCCAGCCAGCACTTTGTGGGGTAATTTGTTGGCGAAAACCATCAGTTACTTTTTTAGATTTTGCTAATAATTGACTCATAAAAACCTCTTTTCACCTTGTTTTAAAGTATGCCAAGTATAGGCGATAAACGTTCATCATTGAACTTTGTTTTTCTTAAGATACAACATAGATCACAAAATAAAACAAAAAATATATTTAAAAAGATTTTTATTTGAAATTTTTATTTCATTGGAGTATGGTTATCGCCACTGCCAAATGAATGTTAAACAAACTAACGCGAGGATAATTATGAATCAAGTTATTCCAAATTTTATTAATGGACAAATCGTTGAAAGCCAAAGTCAAAGAAGTTCTTTTGTTTATAATCCAGCTACTGGTGAACAAACTAAACAAGTAAAATTAAGTACGGTAAGTGAAATGGAAGCAGCCATTACTGCTGCACAAGATGCGTTCCCAGCATGGTCACAACAATCGCCATTACGCCGTGCCAGAATTTTATTTAAATTCAAAGAGTTATTAGAGAAGAATTTTGATAGCCTTGCCCGTTTAATTACTAATGAACACGGTAAAATCTATTCAGATTCTATTGGTGAATTAACTCGTGGTCTAGAAGTTGTTGAATTTGCAACAGGTATTCCACACCTATTAAAAGGTGAATTTTCCGCTAATGTAGGTCGTGGTATTGATAGTTTTTCAATTATGCAACCTCTAGGAGTTGTGGCAGGGATTACCCCTTTCAACTTCCCAGCTATGGTACCAATGTGGATGTTCCCAGTGGCTTTAGCTTGTGGTAACACCTTTGTATTAAAACCGTCAGAAAAAGATCCTTCACTTTCTATTCGTTTAGCGGAATTATTAAAAGAAGCAGGTTTACCAGATGGCGTGTTTAATGTTGTGCAAGGTGATAAAGAAGTCGTTGATGTATTATTACGTGATCCACGTATTCAAGCGGTTAGCTTCGTTGGTTCAACACCAATTGCTCAATATATTTATGAAGTTGGCTCTGCTCACGGTAAACGTGTACAAGCATTAGGTGGTGCGAAAAACCATGCATTAATTATGCCTGATGCAGATATTGAAACCACAGCAAATGCGTTATTAGGTGCAGCATTTGGTGCAGCAGGTGAACGTTGTATGGCGCTTTCTGTGGCTGTTACTGTTGATGATGCGGTTGCTGATGCATTAGTTGCAAGCTTAACACCAAAAGTTAAAGCTTTACGCATTGGTCCAGGTATTCTACCTGAGGGTGAAAAAGAAAATGATATGGGCCCATTAATTTCTAAAGAACACTTAGCCAAAGTTTCTGGTTATGTTGATTCAGGTGTTGCAGAAGGGGCAAAACTGGTTGTTGATGGTCGTGGTTATAAAGTAGCTGGTCATGAAAACGGTTATTTCATTGGCGGTACTTTATTTGATAACGTCACCACAGAGATGAAAATCTATCAAGAAGAAATCTTTGGCCCAGTGCTTGCTATCGTTCGTGCAAAAAATTATGACGAAGCGATTAAACTTATTAACGACCATCAATATGGTAATGGTAGTGCAATTTTCACGAGTGATGGTGATGCTGCGCGTCAATATAGCCACGATGTGAAAGCAGGTATGGTCGGTATTAATATTCCAATTCCAGTACCAATGGCATTCCACTGCTTTGGTGGTTGGAAATCATCTATCTTTGGTCCATTAAATGCCTATGGTCCAGATGGCGTACGTTTCTACACCCGTATGAAGACTGTAACCAGCCGTTGGCCAAATCATAAAGTGAGAGAACAAGGCGCTGCATTTAGTATGCCAACACTTTAATAACAGGCTCTCTTCTCTTGAGAGGTTTTAGACACTCAAGATTTATGTGTGTGGTCGCTCTCCACACACATTTTTTTAGAAATCGCTCTATATAAAATAAGCCCACTATCTGATTAGTGGGCTTAACTTATTTCACAAATTAATCTCAAATATCTATCAATTAATCCGCATTGTAATCATCAACATTATCGTTCGCTAATACACCTGAAAGCGTATAAACACGTTTAGTACGAGAAATACGAGAACGATATTTATCCCAAGTTTTTTCAAAGAAAGTTTCTGCTGGACGCTCACCACGGCAGAAAGCAACAAATTGCTGTTCTTCTTCGGTTACTGGTTGGCGAGTACCTTTATCTAGCTCAAGAAATGCTAAACCATGATTTTCTAACGCTTGAGATTCACGGATAGTGTAATCTCCATGACGAGCAAAACCACGAGGATAATTTTTATCGTCAAAAAAACGACGTGTTACGCTAAAGCTTTCAGACATAGTAGGAATTCCTTAATTTGAGTATCAAATAAAAAAGTCGCATTTAAGGCGACTTTTTCGTTGTTGTCAATTATTTTTTTAATAAAAATTGGGTTAAATCGACATAGCGTTGGATTAAGTCATCTAAAGTTTTTACTTCAGAAAAACCACTGTCATTACCTGTTGCAATATGGTACTTACCATTGATATAAAAATCTGGCACACCACGCACTTTAAATGCTTCTGCCGCTTTCTCTTGTTTTGCAACTAACGCATTTACAGCAAAGCTGTTAATTGCACCATCAAACTCTTTACCATCAATCCCATTATCTACAAAGATTTTGCGGATATCATCCATAGAATTTAAGCTATTTTTTTGTGCTGCTTCAAATAAAGGTGCGCGCACTTTGTCTTCTGCACCTGTTGCCATAGCTAACGCCCATGCACGGGTTAAATTGGCTGATTGTCCGCCTAAGAAATTAACATGGTATTGTTTAAAGCTCACATCTGCAGGCAAAGATTGTTTAATTTTTTCAGGAATATGGAATTTCATTTCATAGTCATAGCAGTGAGGACAATAAAATGAGAAAAATTGGATCACTTCTTTTTGTTCGCTTTGCGGTAAAGTTAAGACATCATAATCTCTACCTTCACTAAAATTCGCTGCCATACTAAATTGTGACATAAATGCCACTAAAAAACCGGTTAATACAAGCAATATTTTTTTCATCGCAACTCTCCTTATTTAATGATGCCTCTTGCTTTTAATAATGCTGTTTTAAAATCATCTTCATAATCTTTTTTCAGACCTGGGATTGGTTCATTTTTATCTTTACCTGCCATTTTGAGATGATAAATAATAATTTCATCACTCAATTCTGCTAACTCCCCAGTAAACCCAGCTTCTTTTGCAATTTTTTGCAAAATTTGGGTTAAATTGAGATCTGGATCTTTTGCCCAATAAGGTTGCAATAACTCCAAAACCTCGTTTAAACGATGGCATTTCATTTGGATTTTTCCTCACAGTTTCACATAGGTGTGCGATAATACCACTTAAATTTTTAATTGCCAAAAGAGATTACTATGCCTGAGAAAATAACTGCGGTAATTTTGTGCGGTGGTAAAGCGCAACGTATGAATGGTGCGGATAAAGGCTTACAAATTCTAATTGATAAGCCTTTATATCAATGGGTTTATCAAGTTATTTTACCTCAAGTTAATGAGGTTATTATCAATGCCAATCGTTCATTAACACAATATGCCGCCAGCGGACTGACCGTTATTAGTGATGATTTAGCCGGTTATCTTGGTCCTTTGAGCGGGATGTTAACTGGGTTACAACACACAAAATCAGATTGGGTACTATTTGTCCCTTGTGATACGCCTTATTTACCAGTAAATTTAGTAGAGAAATTAGCAGCTGCTCGCCAAGCTAATACGCAAGTTGTTTATGCGACTGATGGTGAACGAGAACATCCAACCTGTTGTTTATTACATCGTTCTCTTCTCCCTGCATTAAACGCCTATTTACAACAAGGAAATCGCCGTGTGTTAGGCTTTTTTAAACAACAAGCCTATCAAACAGCAGATTTTTCAAATGAAAAAACACATTTTATAAATATCAATTCAGTTGATGAATTGCATTTTTATGCTCAACAAGAGGAACAGTGAAATGAATCAATCAGTTTTAACCGTTATTGGCAAGGATCGTATCGGTATTGTGTATGATGTCGCCAAATTATTAGCAGAACAACAAATTAACATTGTGAATATTAGCCAGCAGTTAATGGATGGTTATTTCACAATGATTCTTCTTGTTGATACCACAGAATGTAAAAAAGATTACCAAACTTTAGCCGCATACTGTACAGAAGAAGGGCAAAAACTTGGGTTAGATTTACGCTTACAAAATACTGAAATCTTTAATGCTATGTATCGTATTTAAAGGGGATTTAGTATGAGTAACAGTATTCAATCTTATGAAATCTTAGAAACACTGCGCATGGTGTCAGATCAGAATTTCGACGTAAGAACTATTACGATCGGGATCGATCTTCATGATTGTATTAGTGATGATATTGATATCTTAAATCAAAAAATTTATGACAAGATTGTGCGTATTGGCGGTGATTTAGTACAAACCGCACGAGAACTCTCCGCAAAATATGGGATTCCTATTGTAAATCAACGCATCTCTGTCACGCCGATTGCGCAAATTGCAGCCGCAACTAAAGCAACTTCTTATGTTTCTGTTGCGCAAACACTCGATCGTGCAGCAAAAGCGATCGGCGTTTCTTTTATTGGTGGCTTCTCTGCTCTCGTACATAAAGGAATGAGTCCAGCAGATGAAATTTTAATCCGTTCAATTCCGGAAGCTATGCAATCAACTGATATTGTATGTAGTTCAATTAATATCGGCTCAACTAAAGCAGGTATTAATATGGATGCAGTTAAATTAGCTGGTGAAGTGATTAAACAAACTGCTGAAATTACGCCTGAAGGGTTTGGCTGTGCCAAAATTGTGGTGTTTTGTAACGCAGTAGAAGACAATCCATTTATGGCAGGTGCTTTTCATGGTTCTGGCGAGGGCGATGCTGTCATTAACGTTGGCGTATCTGGTCCTGGTGTGGTCAAAGCAGCCTTAGAAAGCAGCCAAGCAACTACTTTAACCGAAGTCGCTGAGATAGTGAAAAAAACCGCTTTTAAAATTACACGTGTCGGTGAATTAATTGGTCAAGAAGCGAGTAAACGCCTCGGTATTCCTTTCGGTATTCTTGACTTATCTTTAGCACCAACTCCTGCAATCGGTGATAGTGTTGCCCGTATTTTAGAACAAATGGGATTAAGTGTATGTGGTACACATGGCACTACTGCCGCCCTTGCATTACTAAATGATGCCGTGAAAAAAGGCGGTATGATGGCGAGTAGCTCTGTTGGTGGTTTAAGCGGTGCATTTATTCCTGTTTCTGAAGATGAAGGTATGATAGCCGCTGCTTCACAAGGCGTGCTTACTTTAGATAAGTTAGAAGCGATGACTGCGGTTTGTTCTGTTGGCTTAGATATGATTGCCGTACCAGGCTATACATCTGCAAGCACTATTTCTGGCATTATTGCAGATGAAGCTGCTATTGGAATGATTAATAGCAAAACGACGGCTGTGCGGATTATTCCTGTACCGAATAAAGATGTTGGTGAAATGGTTGAATTTGGTGGATTATTGGGTTATGCCCCGATTATGCCAGTGAAAGAAGGTTCCTGCGAAGTTTTCGTCAATCGAGGCGGTCGTATCCCGGCACCAGTGCAGTCATTAAAGAACTAATTTTACTCAATATATCACACTTCTCTTGCCCATTTTTCAATAACCGGAAATGGGCTTTTATATACCTAACTCATGGTATCCCACATTATGTATTTATTTACATTAATAAATTAACTTTCATGTAATCAAACAACATATTTTCAGAAAACTATCTCAAAAAATATAAAGCAAATTTTCACTCTTATATAATTGTTGTTATATAAATTACTTTTATCTTTTCTATAACACTTAAATATTCAAATCCATAACAATTTTATATAGAATTAATCAATATCGTTCAAATAGAGTGATATTTGTAAGGTTATTACTGAAATCTGACAAGGAAACTTTATGTTAAGTGCTTTATTACGTAGTGGTGATATCAAAAATTACACCGCACTTGGGCAATATGGAACGCCTGTTTATGCTGTTGCTTCTCAATTACGAGATGCCATACGATTAAGAGTAAAAGATCAATCAGGCGCCCCCCTTGGTAAGAAATTTGCCAATTATCTCGCGATTCCCCAGCGCAATGATCAAGGTAGTCAGATAGATTGGTATGTTCCCTTTGAATCAGACAGAACTGACGGTAAATATCTCATCATTCCTTGGACCTCAGCAACAGAAGAAGAACGGAATAACGCATATCAAGAATTACACTTATTTGAACAGTCCATGTTAGAGTTTGGACAGAAATTAAAAAATACAAATAATATTCAAGGCGATCTCCTTTTATTTTCCCGCCTACTTTCTGGTAATAATAATTCTGCTGATATTAATGATCCTGAAAATTTAAAAGCTTTACGATTCCCAAACCCTGAACATGTTTATTTAGTTAATGGAAAACCAGTTATTACGTTCTGGGGATTTGTAGAAAAAAATAGTCCTATCCATGGTCATCCATTTTTAAGTCTCAAGCCAATCGAAAAACCGCTTGTCACTACACCTATTGAAGAACCAATACCAGCACAACCCGTAATGGCTGAACCAAGAAGACCTTGGTGGCGTTGGTTATTATGTTTATTACCTTTTTTATTAATCGGCGCACTTTCTTTATTCTTTTTACGTGGTTGTTGGAGCCCTAGTGTTGAACTTCCTTCTTTATCATTCAATACTGAAAACACTAAAACCTCACAAAACAATACAGAACGACAAGTTTGTTTAGATTTAGCCAAAAATTCTTGGTTTTATGTTGATGATGGAACAGCAGTGACAGATTCATCATTAATACAACAATTAAATACCAGCAAAAATAAAAATTCAAACCAATGTCAAACCGTTGCAATAGTCGATTCTGTTCCTCGTGTAATAAGTTCAACAAGCACTTCTGCTGGATTACCAACAAGTCGTGATGGTACCGATACAATATCACCAACTCAAAATGAACCTATTGGGAAAAATACTACTGATACAGTCAAAGAGGAGAGTTTAACCGATAATCCTCAGAAAGATGCGACTCAACCAGTAATGGAGGATCCTCAAGCAAAAACAGAATCACCAAACCAAGAAACTAATAAGGATGTTACTGATAACAAAAAAGATCCTAACATCTCACAAAATCAAGCTAATAATACAGTAAATCCTGAAGATACTTTAAAACAACAAAGTACAAATCAACCATTACAGATTCCGACCGAAAGCTTGCAAAAAGGAAATGTAGATTTCCTTAACGGTAAATGGAATGCGGGCGCCGGCATTCAGGATAAAAGTACAGGTAAACCATTACGTCTGAAATATGAATTTGAAAAAGGAAAAGGGCAAGTTCGAGTAGAAAGGGGTGATGGTGTTCAATGTGTCGGTCAAGTTAATGCTTCTATTCAAGGTACAAGCCTGAATATTGGCAATACCGGGATAGCAAACTGTAGTGATGGTTCTACTTATCAATTACCTAATGTAAGTTGTAAGCCTAGTGCTAATGGTTCGGCTGATTGTGAAGGGGAATATGGCAAAGGTCAAAACTTCCCAATGTCGATGAAATCTGAATAATTTGACTTAGTAAGAGAGAATAACAATGCTTCCAGAATTACATTATTTAGGCAAAGAAGTTTCGCTTGTAATGAATAGCGGGATTCAATTTATTGATTTTGGATTAAAAATTAACTGGAAAGAAAGAGAATGGAAAGATATTTCTACTGGTTATTTTATTTCTTCAGGTGAAAATGGACCATTACGCCGTTTAATAGAAGATCCTATCAGGGATGGCTATTATGATCCTTCACAGCCAGGGCGTATCGTAACACCAGAACAAGATATTAGCGTCGAACAATCATTTACATTATTTAATGGCCTATGGATTCCTATTCCATTTTTAAGAACTGTACCACCAGATCGTTTTGATGAAGGACCTTATAACTGGGCCCGTGTCAGAATCATTCAACTCGATCAACCAGATCAAGAGGGGAATACTTATCGCGTCACATTTGCTTTTGATACAAAAGTTTTCCCTAACAGCCAAGATGTTGCCTATTTAGCGCCAACAGAAGAAGATATTCGTTCTGGTGTAGTTTTTGGTTTAGCACATCAATCAAATCAAATGTCTTGGTTCTTAGATTTTAATTGGATCAATGATTGGCTATTAGAAATCTTTAAAGAACAAGCTCATTTAATTCGTTTAACTAATTTCGAAGAAATTAATGATGCTGTGAAATTAAAAAATCACCAAGCACATTACCTAAATCTTCTCTCTATTTTAGGTACACGCCTATCTCTACCTAATATTAAAGTTGTTTCCAAAAAAGCAGACGATATTGTTGAAGCAATTCCTGTTGATATGATCCTAGATGTAGGAAATTCTCGAACTTGCGGTATTTTGATTGAAGATCATAAACAAGAGAAAGATGGTCTAAAGAAACGCTATGAATTAGAACTAAGAGATTTAAGTCACCCTCAATATGTTTACAATGAACCTTTTGAAAGTAGGGTAGAATTTGCACAAGCATTTTTTGGCAAAGAACATTTTTCTGTTCTTAGTGGGAGAAGAGATGCGTTTCAATGGCCAACAATCGGCCGTATTGGAAAAGAAGCTTCCCGTCTAGCCAGTCGCCGTAATGGTAACGAAGGCGCTACTGGTCTTTCTAGTCCTAAACGTTATTTATGGGATACAGAACAGTATGGTCAAGGTTGGCGATTTAACAGTACTTACGTCAAAACAGATCATGAACCTCACGCTACCGCAGAACCTTTATCAAGCCTCATTAATGAATACGGAGAAGCCTTACACATTCTAGATGATAATATTGATGAAGAGTTTGATCGAAAAATTCCTGTATTCCATCCAAAATACTCTCGTAGTTCATTGATGACATTTATGTTATCAGAAGTCTTGATGCATGCATTGGTACAAATTAATAGTCCTACCCAGCGAGCAAAATTAGAACACTCTCGTACACCTCGTTATTTGCGATCTATTATTCTTACAGTTCCACCAGCTATGCCAAAGCCTGAACGAGAGATTTTCCGTAATTGTGTTTATCAAGCAATCGGTTTAGTTTGGAAAAGTTTAAGGTGGGATAAATCAGATCAAGATTTAGATTTTGACTCTAAAGAAAGTCGAGAACAATATTGGCCAATATTGCCTGAAGTTGTTATTCAATGGGACGAAGCTACTTGTGGACAAATCGTATACCTCTTTAACGAAACACAAAATAATTATGGTGGACGCCCAGAAGAATTTATTGCGGCATTAAGAAGAAATGATAATCACCAGAAAAATACTATTACTATTGCAACCGTTGATATTGGAGGCGGTACGACAGATTTAGTTATCAACGATTATTCTCTTGATTATGGTTCTGGAAATTATAATGGTGGCAGTAATGCTCATATTGTACCAACCCAACGTTTTAGAGATGGTTTTAAAGTCGCTGGCGATGACATTTTATTGGATATGATCCGTGATGTTGTCGTACATTCTTTAGAAAGAGGATTAAAAGAAAAAGGGATTTCAGAGCCTGATTCTATTCTCTCTAAATTAATTGGGTCAGAAGAGAGATCTGTACAGGATAAATTATTACGTCAGCAATTAACCTTACAGGTATTTATGCCAATTGGACTTCGAGTCCTAAAAGAATATGAGAATTTTGATCCTTGTTATAGCGAAGCCACACTGTCCGATCTCACATTCTCTTCTCTATTAAGCGAAGTTGAGCGTCCAACAGAGAGAGTTTTAGATTATATTAATGAACCAATCAGACGTGAATTAAATGATCCTACTTTCAATATTTTAGATTTACCAATCGAGATCAATTTACGCGAAATTCATAATCGCTTTATGTCTGGTAATTATTATGATATTTGCAAAACATTTAATGCATTATGTGAGGTAATTAATTGTTATCAATGCGATGTCTTATTACTAACAGGCCGTCCATCACGCTTACCTGGGGTACAAGCTTTTTTCCGCTCACGTTTACCATTACCAGTAGGGCGTATCTTGCCATTAAATAATTATCGCACTGGTAACTGGTATCCATTCCATAAGCAAGGTCGCATTGATGATCCTAAAACAACCGCTTCTGTTGGTGCTATGTTATGCTTTTTAAGTACACATCAACGCTTACCAAACTTTTATTTAAGAGCGACGGCATTAGTTGCCTACTCTACTGTTAAATATATCGGTTTACTAGATAATAATAACGTGATTAAAGATAGTAATATTTATTATCGAGATATTAATTTAGATGATCCTGATTATGAATTACCTGATACCCACTTTGAAGTGAGAGGATTAGCTCGTTTAGGATTCCGTCAACTAAATGTAGAGCGTTGGAGTGCAACACCACTCTATTTACTCACTATCGAAGATGATCAACTCAATCGCGAACTTGTTGATGGCGGTGTTTTAGACATTACATTACGGATCAAAAAAGCGTTAGGCTTAGCCTCTAAACAAAAAGAACGTATTGAAAATTTCGAAATTGTTACGGCTGAATTACGAATGTTAGATGGCAAAGTCAAAAAAGTGAGATTAAGACGTAATGAACTAGGTGAGCCTCAAATTAAATTAACCTTAAATACAATGACAGATGCAGGCTTAAAAGATAGCTTATATTGGTTAGACACCGGCAGCGTTAAACGGGAGAAATAATGAATAATATGACACAACAACTAGCACAATCGTGGCAAGACGTTTTTAATTCATCCCAATCTGCAATTGACTGGGTTGAAGATGTTCGTCCAAGTGTAACTCGTTTGAATAACGAAGCAGACAGTTTAATTTTAGAGCTACGCCGATTAAAAAATATGGCGAAACGTTTGGGAAATGTCTCCACTAAACCAATTACTGCTGGCTTTTTTGGCTTATCTCAAGCAGGTAAATCATTTTTAATCTCTGCCCTAGCTGCTGATGAGCATGGAAAATTAGAAACGAATTTTGATGGCCAACGTCTCGACTTTATTAAACATATCAATCCACCAGGTGGTGGTAAAGAGGCAACAGGTTTAGTAACCAGATTTACCCGTAAACCCGTTAAATCTATCGCCGGTTATCCATTAGAATTACGTTTATTTAGTGAAATTGAAATAGCTAAAATTCTCGTGAATGCTTATTTTAATGATTTTGACAAAGAACGTGTTGAATATGAAATCACCCAATCCCGCGTAAATAGCTTAATTAAATCTCTCAGCTCTCGTGTTTCTGGCCATCCTATAGCCGGTGTAAATAAAGATGATGTTGTTGATTTACAGGATTATGCATTGGATAGTTTTGGTAAATCCTTATCTGTTTTACAAGGGAATTATTGGGCTAATGCAACTGCGTTAGCTCCTTATTTGACCATTACAGAAAGAGGACAGCTTTTCTCTATTCTATGGGGTGAGATTAGTGAATTGACCGCTATTTATGTGCAATTTGCTAATTTATTAGCGAAATTAGGGCATCCTGACTCAGTTTATGCACCATTAAATGCCATCGTTAAAACAACAGCATACGGAAAGCTATCTCAAGCAGATAGCATTATGAATGTAGATATGTTAGAACGCTTGGGTACAGACAGAGATGAGACAATTCATGTACGCCCCGCTTTCAATGAAAATATTGGCGATAGTGTAGAAATTTCATTAGCTGAATTGACTGCTCTCACTGCAGAATTAGTGTTTCCTCTTATCAATCCAACTCGTGTCCCAGCAGCAGAGAATTTAGATTTACTCGATTTTCCTGGATACCGCGGTAGATTAGGTATTACCTCCCTATCAGACATTAATGAAGGTAATCCTGTTTCTCAATTAATCTTACGTGGTAAAGTTGCCTATCTTTTCGAACGCTATACCGATAGCCAAGAAATGAATATTTTGATTGTATGCACACCATCAACAAAACAATCTGATGTTAATAGTGTAGGACCTGTACTAGAAAGATGGATCAATAAGACCCAAGGAGATTCTCCTGAACAACGTAGTCTGCGTAAACCAGGTTTACTCTGGGCAATTACGATGTTTGATATGCGAATTAGTCAAGATCTTTCTAAAGAAGAAGAGTTACTAAAAATTTCTTGGGGTGCTGGCGGTTTATTAAAACAAACGATCTTAGAACGTTTTGGCAACTACGACTGGTTTAATAATTGGGCTAACGATAAACCTTTTAACAATGTTTTCTTAGTCCGTAAACCTGGCTTTAAAGTAGCTTTCTTAAATGTTGAAAATGATATTGAAGTAAGTATTAATGAAAACGAACGCAACCAATTAAATTTATTAAGACAAACCTTTTGCCAAGATCCTGATATTCAAAAACATATCGCTAATCCAGAAGACGCCTGGGATGCCATGTTGTTATTAAACGATGGTGGTATGAAACGAATCAGTAATTACCTCGAAACCATCGCTTTACCCGAAGTAAAACAACGCCGTTTAATTGAACAACTTAATGAACGAATTCATCACGTTGTCGAAAACCGTTTTGCTAATTGGTATCACAGTGAAGGTGAAGAGGAAGTAGCAAAAAAACGCCAACTTGCTAATGCTGTAGCTAAAATGCTCCTACCACAAAGCCCTCGTGCCGTAATGATGGGAGAATTATTACATCATCTACAACTGCCAGAAGAAACTATTCGCTCGCTCTATTTTTCTGATTTAGATGATTTGGCCGAAAATGACTCTGAGCAAACGACACATAATCCTGTTGTTGATGATTTTGATTTATTTAGTGATCCAATGCCAACAACTGTAACGCAACCAAAAGTAAGCGAAAAAATTGAAAACTCACGCTTTGCTCAAGCTGTTTTTAAAGCTTGGGTCAGTCATTTACGTAATTTAACGTCTGATCACAAACTGATGCAATATTTTGGATTAGCGACAGAAAATATAGAAAATATAGTTAATGAACTGGTTACTGGAGCAAATCGCCTAAATTTACAAGAGAAATTATCAAAAATTGCCTTGCATAATGAAAATAGTGGTAGCAAACGAGATCAATTAGCTGAACGTCAAGTATTTACTATGAGTACAGCAATCTCTGACTTTATTGCATGGTTAGGTTATGCAGATATTCCTTTAGAACAGCGCCCATCAAGTCGTGCTGTACCAGATACAGTGATTTTTGAACAACGTAGCATTGAGCAACATAACGGTTTGCCAAAACTAAATGATCAAACAAGTAACTATAGTGATGGTTATCGTCTTGATTGGTTAGTCGCTTTTGGACATTTTGCTGTAAACAACGCTGGTCATAGTGCCGGTCGAGAAATTAGCCCTGAACAAAATGCACAATTAGGCACAGTACTAAATGGATTCCGTTCAGCATCTATTACAGAATAAAAAGAGGAAATATTGTGTTAAGAATTGAATTAAGAGAAGACAGCCCAGGTTTTGCTCAATTAAATGCACGTAAATGGAAAGGCTCAAATAACGTGGAGTTTGCTATCCAACGTAATCAAGATAGCTATTATTTTCTAGGAAATGGCAATTGGGGCCCTGAACCTGTATGGCATAAAGCACCAAATATGAATGTTGTTGGTGATGCATTACAAGGTAAAGTGGGGCCTTGGCTAATTGATTCCTTAGTCAACCAAAGTGGTAATGTTCGTTTCTTATTACAAATAAGAGATGAAAATATAGAAGATAATGGGCCAATCAACTTTATTGGTAACATCCTAGCGTCTTCAGCTGGGGGAGATTCCTCTCGTGCAGAAAATATCAATGAAATTACTGAGACTCCGATAGAACCACTGATTGAACCAATCGAAATTAAAGAAGAACAACCTACTGTTATAGAAGAGCCTATTATTCCTGAGGCGATCACTGAACCCGCACCAACAATTGAAAAGCAACCTGAGAAAAAAAGCAAAATAGGTCTAATCATTGGCTTAATTATCTTATTATTATTGCTTGGTATCGCTGCTTATTTCTTCTTTGCTAACAAAAGTAACCCGACAACAACTGCTGCTCCGACAGCTAATTTAGGTGAATGTAGCGTTAGTAATAATGCTGATGAACTTACGTTTATACAAGCTTGTTTAAAAACTAAACCAGACAGTAAAAAGATCTTAGAAGTTATTACTCAAGCAAAATCGGCCAAAAAATGCGGTATTGCACAACGTCTTTATGCTAATCAAGCTCAAGGAGGTAATGCTGACATTGCGGTTGCTTATGCTAAAGAATATATAGATGGCAGTGAGTGTTTTGCAGTAAATAAAGATAACGCTATTTATTGGTATGAAACCGCTCTTTCTATTGACCCAAATAATGAAGCAGCGAAAAAAGGATTAGCTGAATTAAAAAAATAGAAGCAAAAAACAATCTATTTCCTAAGGAATAAACATATGGCTAAATTGAAACTAACTCCTTTATATACTCTATGCTTATTACCTTTAATGGTATTTGCTAATGAGAAACCTCTATTGCAAGAAGGAAAAACAACATTATATCAACGGGTATTAAGCACCCCAACTTGTGAATTATTGGCCGATAATAAAGCAAAAGCCGGGAAAAAAATTCCAACATTTTCTCGCTATTATGTTTATAAAAGAGAAAAAGTTGCCAATAAGCAATTTGTCTTAGTAGGTCCAGACACATTTGGAAAAACCGTAGGTTGGCTTGATGAAAGTTGTGCCGTACCTTGGAATATACAAATGACACTTGTCTTTACTAACCCTTCAGACAGAGATCGCTTGCTTTTCTTTAAAGATAAAGCCACTTTAGATGAAATTGTTAATGCGGATGATCCAAATAAATTACTCCAACCAATCCGTAAAGATTTAGCTAATAATAAAAATAATCCGGCTGTACTTGCTCAAGAGCCCGCAGAATTTGTTGATTTCCAAAAAAACTTCTACTTGTTACCAATATTACAAGGCGAAGAAGTGATGAATGCAAAAGGATTTTATGAGCGAGTATTAGAAGTTGCTTCGGTCAGTAAAAATGATCAAACGTTAGCTAAATCTACTTCATCTAATCAAGCATCTAGTACCACAAATCAAAATAGTAAAGATCCACAAGAAATTGTCGGTTTCAGCGCTGCTGTTGTCTTTGTTATAGACTCTACAATTTCGATGGATCCTTATATCAATCGTACACGAGAAGCGATTAAACAGGTCTATCAACAAATTGAAAAAGAAAAATTAGGACAACAAGTAAAATTTGGTTTAGTTGCATTCCGCTCCAATACTGATGCAGTAAAAGGTTTAGAATATACTTCAAAGCTTTTTGTTGATCCAAATACAGTAAAAAATGGGCAAGACTTTATGCAAAAAGTTGCTTCTTTAAAACAAGCAACAGTATCCAGCAAAGAATTTAATGAAGATGCTTACGCTGGTATTAATCAAGCTCTTAATGATATTAAATGGAATAATTTCGGTGCCCGTTATATTGTGTTGATTACTGATGCCGGTGCAATTGATGGTAATAATCCAATTTCCACAACAGGTTTAGACGCTAAACAGTTACGTTTAGAAGCACAACATAGAGGTGTTGCTATCTATGCTCTTCACTTAAAAACACCTGCTGGAGCCAAAAACCATCAACAAGCACAAGAACAATATAATGACCTCGCCTTTAATGACTATTTAAATAAAGCGTTGTATTACCCTGTCAATGCTGGGGATGTAAATGAATTTGGTGAAAAAATTAGTAAATTAGCCAAAGCATTAACTGAACAAGTAAAATTAGCTTATCGTGGAGAAATGGCTGCTGGTAGTGCATTAACTGCCTCTAATAG
This sequence comes from Gallibacterium faecale, assembly GCF_027920745.1. Classification (NCBI taxonomy): domain Bacteria; kingdom Pseudomonadati; phylum Pseudomonadota; class Gammaproteobacteria; order Pasteurellales; family Pasteurellaceae; genus Gallibacterium; species Gallibacterium faecale. The sequence goes on from NZ_JAQIBB010000090.1 coordinate 28,016, forward strand.
CAAAAATGAACCGAAAGATGAAATTGAGCAAGATGCGATCTTATTAGGCAAAGCTATGCAACTTGCATACTTAGGTGATGTAAAAGGAACTAAAGCGCCTCCTGTATTTAAAGCTTGGATTAGCGATCGCGATTTTGTTAAACCTTCTATCCCAACAGCTGAAGCTCGAATATTGTTAACTAAAGCCCAATTAAGTGATTTAAGTGACATCGTAAAAAAAATCGCGGATGCTGCAAATGAAGGTTTAATCTCACCAGACGATATGTTTGCTCAACTTCGTTCTATTGCAGCCGCTATGGGACAAGATCCTAATAAAATCAAATCTGATAGCTCAACTAAAATTGCAGATCTCGGTTTATTAGGTGAATACTTGGATAATATTCCTTATAAGAGCCAGGTCACCTCTATTGATGAAGACACCTGGAAAGGAATGAGTGCACAAGAACAAGAAAAATTTATCCGAGATTTGCACAGTAAATTACGTCATTATCGCATCTTCAATGAAGACCAAAGTCGTTGGATTTCATTATCTGAAGGTAGTGATCCAAGAGACTTTGTCTATCCTGTTCCATTAGAAGCATTACCATAATAACTTCAAAGGTAAGATCATGCTAATTATTGAGAATATGTCTATCACTCGAGGAACAGAACAACAAAGTTTTACTGTTTCATTACCACAACTACAAGTAACTGAAGGTGAGGTTATTGCTATTCAGGGTATGAGTGGCTGTGGGAAAAGTACATTATTAGAAATGATTGGCTTGATCTTACGACCAGACAGACTTGATCGTTTTGAAATAGAAACGCCCTATCAATCTATCAATATTCGGCAATTAACTCAGCAACACCAACATCAACAATTAGCTCAAATCAGAGCAAAGCAGTTAGGTTTTATGTTACAAAATGGTGGATTATTACCATTTTTAACGATTGCGCAAAATATTGCCTTACCAAATGAGTTATTACATTCAATAATAGATCAACATTGGATATCTTCTTTGTGTGAACAACTGCATATTCAACATTTATTAAACAAATATCCAAAACAATTATCTATTGGCGAGCGACAACGAGTCGCATTTATCCGAGCCATTGCTCATAAACCATCACTTTTATTAGCAGATGAACCTACATCAGCTCTCGATCCCCATCATGCCAATACGCTATTCGATTTAATGCTAAAACTAGCTATTCAACAAAAAATTGCAATCTTATTAGTCACACATGATTGGGAACTTACGAAGTCTCATAATTTACGTATATTCCAAGCTGATTTAATTTCCTCACAGCAAGCTATTTTTAAAGAAAAACAAAGAGATCAAAAAGATGATACCTATATGCTATCTACAGAAAGCTGTTTTGCTGAGTAAACTTGCTTCAAGAGATCTTTTTTATGATCGGAAAGTCTCTTTTTGTATCATTGCTTCATTAATTGCTGTGATCGCACCGCTATTACTCCTTTTTAGTTTGAAATATGGTGTTGTATCACAATTACGAAACCAATTATTGAATGATCCACATAATTTAGAAATTAAAATTGTCGGTAATTTAAACCTTTCACAACAATGGTTTCAATGGATTGAATCTCAACCAGAAGTACAATTTGTCATCCCTTTAACTCGCTCACTAAATACAATTGTTGATTTACGAGGTAAAAACAATCGCTTTATTGCTAATGTAGAAATATTACCAACAAAACAAGGGGATCCCGTTGTACAACACCTATTACCAAATCAACATTCTATTATTTTGAGTGCATTAGCTGCAGAAAAATTGAAAATCAACATAGGCGAACAAATAGAGCTACTCGCAACAAGAACCTACGAAAATAATATTGAAAAGGGAATTCTTTCTTTTACAGTTGTAGATATTATTCCCGAAACTCGTTTTCCTAGGGCTGCAGCCTTTGTTGATTTAAATATACTTCTTGGGATTGAAGATTTTCGTGATGGGCTACAAACTGCCCTCTTCCCTACAATGCAAGGAGATTCTCCTGCCCAAACTAGAACAACCTTTGCCAGAGCAAGAATTTACGCTAAAACTTTAGATGACGTTTTACCATTAGCTCAAAAACTCCGTGAGAAAAACATTGATATCCGTACAGAAGCCAAAGCCATTGAAAATGTTAAAGCTATTGATTCTGTTTTAGAAACCATCTTTACCGTTATTGCCGGAACCTCTATTATTGGTTGTCTTTTATCACTAATTGGTGCTTTTTTAGCTAATATTGATCGTAAAAGAAAAGAAATTGCTATTTTACGATTACTTGGGTTTCAAGCAACAAGCGTTGTCAGTTATTTAATTTTACAAGCTATTATCTTAAGTAGTATTTCATTCATTCTATCTTATCTATTCTTTTTAGTAGGTAGTCAATTATTTAACCAAAAATTAACTAGCCACTTAATGGAAACCCATTTTGTTAGTAGTTTACAGCCAATACATCTACTCATTGCATTCACAATTTCTTTTATTTTAGCTGGTATTGTTGCCGCTATTGGCGCCATCCGTGCACTCAAAATTCAACCTGCGGAGAGTTTAAGAGATGTTTAGATATACTTTTGTTTTCCTTAGTCTATCTTTTTTTGCTACAACAGCACAAAGTGCCTGGGATGAAAAATTTTACAATCCTCAGCCTCTTGCTGATGATGTTATTCTTCCTTTACCTTGTGAAGGAAGTATGGCATTTCGGATCGTTAAAACAAATACCCATAAACCACTAGAAGATACTTCTATTACTCTGGGTGGCAATCGTCAACAAGATGGTTATGCTGAATATGCAACACCTAACTACATTACTGGCGGATTTACAGATAAGCATAATGAACGCTACTTTTTATTAGCAAAATATGAAATTACCGATGCACAATACCAATCTGTGATGACAGAAAAATGTCCTACTCCAAATATGAAAGGGTTATTACCAATTACCAATATTAGTTGGTTTGATGCTATTACTTTTACTCAAAAATATAATGAATGGCTATTAAAAAATGCAAAAGACAAATTACCTGTTACTGATGATGGTACGGCAGGTTTTATCCGTTTACCTACTAATGTTGAATGGGAATTCGCTTCTCGCGGCGGTGTTGCGGTAACACCTTCTGAATTTCGTGAAATTACCTTTCCAATGAAGGGAAATTTAGCTGAATATGCTTGGTTTAATAATGCAAAATCAGCTAATGGCCGTTTACAAGTAATTGGTCGTTTAAAACCTAATCCAATTGGACTATTCGACACATTAGGTAACGCAAGTGAAATGATGTTCGATAGTTTCAAACTCAATAAATTAAATCGCTATCACGGACAAGATGGAGGAATTACTGTCAGAGGCGGAAGTTACTTAAAATCAGAATCTGATGTAAACAATATCTCTCGTTTAGAGATTCCATATTATGATAAAAATGGTGTAAAAAAGGCAAAAGATATCGGCTTCAGAGTAGCCATTGTTGCACCATTATTAACATCAAGTGAACATATAAAACAACTACAAACGGAATGGGAAGCGTTAGGCCAAGACAATCAAAAAAATAATAATCAAGCTGAAGGCGCTGAAATTGTTAATAAGTTAGCAGCACTGGCTAATACCACTGTTGATGAAAAATTAAAAAAAGAACTTAATAATACTAAAGAACAATTAAGAGCAGCTAACTTAGAACGAGATGAACAAAGAGATGCGGCTATACGTTCAGCATTGCAATTAGGCGCATTTTTATGTGCAAATGTTTCTGATTTAGACGGAGAAGTCGAACAAAATCGAAAAATTGCAGAAGCGATGACTTCATTATATCCAAATACAGAAAAAGAAACGGCTGCCAAAGCCCGTTTGACAGAGTCAGAACAAGCACGTGATTTTGTCTTAAAATACTATGCAGATACCATAGTAGGGAGCTCTGCAACCTATAATAAACAAACAATAGAGTCCCAAGTAGAACGTGCTAACACAATTGTAAATAGTAGTGGTAAAGCCAATTTGGTGAAATATGTCGATCTCTACTGGAAACATCTTGCTCAATACTATCAAGATGGAAAAATTACTCGTCAACAATGGTTAGAAAATTGTACTCACATCAAACAGGAGAAATAATATGGTCAAATCAACACCTTCATTATTAAGCGTATTAGCATTATCTACAACTCTGATTCTCACAGGTTGCCAAAATATGGGTAGCACTTCCAGTTCTAGAAGTAGCTTATCTACTGGTGAAGAAGCACAATTTTTTAGTGAATCAGGCCTAGGTGCTTGTGCTTGGGGTGCTGCAGGTGGTGCCGTTCTTGGTGCTGGTGCTGCATTATTGGCAGGTAAAGATGCTGGAACAGCAACAGTTGCTGGTGTAGCTGGTGCTGCAGTTGGTTGTGGCGCGTTAATGGGAACCAACTATTATTTAGAAAAACAAAGAAAAAGTTATGCTAAAACCGAAGATCGCCTGAACTCTTATATTGCGGAAACTCGTAAAAATTCAGAGATGGTTAGACGCGCAACAGCAAAAGCAAAAGGTCAATTAACCCAAAATAATCGACTACTTGCCAATATGAATAAACAATTAAAATCTGGTGCAATTCAAAAAGCAGAAGCACAAAAACAATTAGCACAAATTGACGCTGATATTAATGCAGCAAAAAATAATCTTGCTTCTATGAAAAAGCGGGCACAAACATTACGTGAAGTAGCAAGCAAAGAAAAAGCCAGTGGTATGAAAGTAGGCAAATTTGAAGCTGAAATTGCAAATTTAAATAAACAAATTGCTGCATACGAACGCTTAGTCGATGCATCAACTAAACAACGTTCTGCTATTCGATTGGGGTAACAAATGAAACAAGTAAAAATTATTTCAATATGTGCAATCCTTACTGCTTTAACTGCTTGTTCAGTTTCACCTGAACAATGTGATCCAAGAGTAGAAACCAGTGTTTGGAATAAAATGGCGTGTACAAGTTCTGGAACATATGATCATCGCGTTCAACAAAAAGAACAAGCATTACAAAGTGAGCAAGCAACAAATGCTACACTGAATCAAACATATGCAAATACACAGCAACAAGTCACCGCGTCTCAACGTAAAGTCGTACAAAAAAAGGCTGAGTTAGCTAAGTTAAATAAATCAGTAACTGCTTATACTGCACAATTAAAACAAAAAGCTAAAGGTAAAGAAGATGTATTAGCTGAAATCAAAAAAGTTGAACAAGAACTCAATAATATTAATAGTTCTTCTGCAACCGATGAAGCAAAACAAGCAGAAATTAAAGCACTAAAATATAAATTAGAAGTATTACAAGCCGCTAGTGGTATTTAATATTTCTTAGATAGGTAGCCGCAAGCTACCTATCTTTCTATTTAGAGGATAAAACTATGCAACGTTTGGCCCGATTTACCATTCAACAAGAACATAACAATGCAATTCAACTTTTATCACATTATGATGAGTTGATAGCCATTATTATGCGCCATCTCCCACCAAGTACAGCGACTCTATTTGCGCGGCCAGAAATAAAAGAAGAGGGAAAAATTGTAGAATGGTATAGTGATCTCCAAGGTCAACCTTATCTGCTAAAAGACAGTATTACGGATCAGCAAAAATTATCCTCCGTCCAACCATTAATTGAATCAAGGCTTAATGCGATTAAACAATTAGCTCAAACATTATCTCATCAAGGACACATTACTCCACAACAATCGAATTTATTAACACAACTTGTTGATGGTGCAAGCCACGACACAAAACAAATCTATATCATTAATAATGATCCTGTGATTGTTGGATGGGGTGTAGGGAAAAAACCTGCTACACCTCCACCAGTTCCTCCTGTAACTTCCCCCGTTTCTCATCGTTGGTGTTGGTGGTTATTACCACTTTTATTGCTTCTTTTAGGCCTATTATTATGGTGGTATTTTTTCCTGCGTTCACCAGAAAAACTCCCTGAGCCAGTAAAAGCAGAGCCTGTTATCGAACAACCAAAAGAAAAAACAGAGCCTAAACCGACTCAGACTGAAACACTCCCCGCAGAAGAGGAAAAAGTCATTCCACCAAAAGAAAACCTCGTTTCTCCTGAGGCAGAACCTATTAAAGAAGATAAAACTGTCACAATACCTACAAAGAAATGTACTATCTCAACTAAACCTGGGGAAACTCCACAGATGGCCATTATCTTTGATAACTCTAGTTCAATGTTATTTACTCTCTTAGAAAGCAAACAAACCATTGATCAATTTCAACAGTTTTGGATGCATTATCTTCCAACGCAAGAACAAGTGAATTATATGCGGCGTTCACCAAACCGTTTAGAGGTTGCTAAAAAATCTTCTGCTAACATTATCAACAATATAGCAAAAAGTGTTGATATTGGTTTAATAGAATTAAGAGGCTGCCCAGCTGCAACTAATCATGGTTTTTATCACCCTAATCAACGAAAACAGCTTCGAGCAAAGATAAATTCAATGTATCCTGAACCAGATAATTCAAATTTTGGCGGTACCCCTCTTTATAATGGATTACAAAAAGCAGCTAATATGCTCGATGGGCGTAATCGAGATGGATTTATTCTTTTATTAAGTGATGGTCAAGATTCCTGTGACTCACCTAATATTTGTATCTTAGCTAAAGAGATCGCAAGAAAACAACCAAAACTCAAAATTAATGTTGTTGATATTGGTGGAGCAGAAGCAGCGAATTGTGTTGCTACCGCAACAGGTGGTAAAATTTTTACTGCAAATAACCAGAAACAATTAGTAAAAATGATTAATCAAGCTGTCAAACCATTAACGGAAGAAGAAGTTTGTCAATAAAATATAATGCCCGATAACATCGGGCATTATATTTTCAACACTAAAGTGCAATTGGTGGCACATAATCTCCGGCAACAATCGCTGATTTGATGCGTTCTGCTTCATTTACCACTTGCTCTAATAATGCTTTAACATTTTCAATAGTCGCAATTGGACTTAATGTGGTCATTTTTAACGCTTGTACCCCATTCACTTTAGTAACGCCAATATTCGCTTCGCCACGAGCAAATAACTCATCTGCCACATTTTGATTCAATGCGTCAATAAATTCTGCTGGATACTCTGCAGGGCAAATACGGAATAATACCGAAGCAAACTGCGGTTCAACTAACATCTCTAACATCGGTTGTGCGTTAATATAATCACTTACTTCTCTTGCCAGATAGATCCCATGATCAATCATTGACGCATAAAGATCTTCTCCTAACGCTTCCATCGTGAACCATAATTTTAGTGCATCAAAACGGCGTGTCGTTTGTAACGATTTTGCTACTAAATTTGGTACACCATATTCTTCATCATACTCAGAGTTAAGATAATCAGCTTTATAATCAATAAAACGGAAATTTCGTTCATCTTTTAATAAAAATGCACCACACGAAATAGTTTGGAAAAAATGCTTATGAAAATCGAGCGTAATGGAGTCTGCTTGTTCTAATCCGTTTAACCAATCACGGAAATTGTGTGACAAGATTAATGCGCCGCCCCAAGCAGCATCAATATGCAGCCAAGAGTCATATCGCTTTACAATTTCACTAATAGCAGCAATATCATCAATAGCACCAGCATCTGTTGTTCCAGCAGTTGCGACAACACATCCAATAAATTTCCCTTGTGCTGTTAATTCCGCTAACGTGGCTTCTAACGCTGCAATATCCATTTGGGCATTTTGATTGGTTGGTACAGTCACCACCGACTGAAATCCCATTCCCATCATTGCCATATTTTTTTGCACTGAGAAATGGGCATTTTCAGAACAGATAATTTTGACCTTTTGTAACGCTTCTGCTGGCAAACCCTGTTGTTGCACAGACCATTCCGAACCATCTTCCTGCCGCCAATGTTTTGCCACACAAGCATCTCGAGCTAACAACACTCCCATTAAATTTGACTGTGTGCCACCCGATGTAAACACGCCAGCCGTCCCTTTGCCATAGCCTACTTTTTGTCTTAACCAGTCAATTAGCTGCTCTTCCATAATCGATCCTGCTGGGCTTTGATCCCAAGAATCCATTGATTGGTTAGTCGCATTAATAAACACTTCCGCAATTTGGCTGGTCACCATAGTTGGGCAATGTAAATGTGCTAATGAATGAGGATGATGAACTTTTAAACTTGGGTGAAGAAAAATCTCGGTGAGATGTTGCAAGGTTTTTTCAATTCCCGCTCCCTCTTTAGTCGGCTTAAATTGAATGGTCGGGCGAATTTGGCGAATACTTCCCCCTGTATACATTTTATCATTCTGCATCCATTCACAAACTGCGGTAACCGCTTGTTGCATTGCAGTTTGGTAATCATTGATCGATTGAGGATCGCGGCAAAATAATGCTCGTTTATGTTGATTTAACATAACTAAATTCCTACATAAATTGATTGATCGCTATTGACAAAAAGTACGAGAACTTGCTCGTACTTTTATCGACCATAAGCAAAGTAATTAATAATTACTCTACCCTTGCTGTAACGCATCCACTAAAGCTTGAGTAAAGCGTTTGATCATCTCTTCACATTCAGCTTGTGTAATGATAATTGGACAAAGAACACGAACAACATTCCCATTTCGTCCGCCACGCTCAAGTAATAATCCATTATTAAAGCACGCTTTTTGAATTGCTGCGGCTAAATCCGGATTACCTGGATACGCACCTGTACGATCTGGTTGTTTGGTCGGATCAACAATTTCAATTCCCATCATCAAACCACGTCCACGAATATGCCCAATGCAAGGATATTCTTTCGCTAAGGTTTGTAATGCAGATTTTAAATATTCGCCACGTTCTTTTGCATTTTGCGCTAGATTTTGTTCACGCATAATTTTTAATGAAGCATAGCCTGTCGCCATCGCTAATTGGTTACCGCGGAATGTTCCTGTGTGTCCAGCTGGTTTCCACACATCAAACTCTTTACGAATAGCCAATACCGCTAATGGTAAACTACCACCTACAGCTTTAGACATAACAACAATATCAGGCTCAATACCTGCGTGTTCAAAAGCAAACATTTCACCAGAACGGCAGAAGCCTGCTTGTACTTCATCTAAAATCAGTAAGATGCCATGTTTTTGGGTAACTTCTCTTACTTTTTGTAAGAATTTCACTGGCGCTGGCACAACACCACCCTCGCCTTGAATTGCTTCTAGAATAACGGCAGCAGGTTTTACTACTCCGCTTTCCACGTCTTCAATGAAATTCTCAAAATAAGCGGTAACTGCTTCGGCACCAGCCTCACCACCGATACCAAACGGACAATGGTATTCATGTGGGTATGGCATAAACTGCACGCCAGCCATTAAATTTTGTACAGCATTTTTTGCACTTAAATTGCCTGTTAGCGAAAGAGAACCATGAGTCATACCATGGAATCCACCTGAAAAAGCAATCACATTACCACGACCAGTATAAGTTTTTGCTAATTTAATCGCCGCTTCATTAGCATCTGCACCAGATGGACCACAAAATTGTAAACAATACTTATCCTTAGGGAAGAAAGATAATAATTCTTCGGTGAAAGCATCTTTTAATGGTGTGGTTAAATCTAAAGTATGTAACGGCAGATCACTTGCCACAGTATCTAAAATAGCCTGTTTAATTGCCGGATGGTTATGCCCTAACGCTAACGTTCCTGCACCTGCTAAGAAATCAAGATATTCTTTGCCCTCAACATCTGTTACCCAACAGCCAGAAGCTTTTGCAATCGCTAAAGGTAATTTACGTGGATAACTTCTTACATTTGATTCCATCTTATCTTGACGATCTAAATAATAAGAGTTGGTAGCATTATGAATTGATTTTATAGGGGTGATAATTGTCATTTTAAAATAAACCTTCTAATAGAGGTGAAAAAAATAAGTCGGGTGCCTTGCGGGAAGCCTAAGCTTTCTGTTTCCTACAAACAGATGCCATGGGGCATTTGACTCGCTACTTATTAAAAAAAGCGTTTCAGCTTTTTTAATTCCCTTTATGGGGAATAAAGAGAATGTTCCTTTATGCAAACAAGTTGAAAAAGGACGGGCTATAGTACCTATTTTTATTAGAAAGGGAAGCTTTTTATCTGAATTTGGGTGAATAAAGATAATTACGCCGATTAATTGATTAATTAGTAAACAAGTTTTGTTTTTTGTGTTTATTCGGTGAGCAAAAATAGCGAGTAATACTACTCGCTATCTAAACTTAACAAATATAAATCATTTATCGCCAATTAATACAGATTCCAATGCAATCTCAATCATATCATTGAAAGTTAATTGACGTTCTTCTGATGTAGTTTGTTCACCAGTACGAATATGATCTGAAACAGTACAGATGGCTAATGCTTTCGCACCATATTCTGCTGCTACTGCATAAATACCTGCCGCTTCCATTTCTACACCTAAAATGCCATATTTTTCCATTACATCAAACATTTCGACATCTGGTGTATAGAAAAGATCTGCTGAGAAAAGATTTCCCACGTGTACTTTAGCATTTTTTTGTTTTGCTGCTTGTACAGCTGCTTGTGCCATATCAAAGTCTGCAATCGCAGCAAAATCATTATCTTTGAAACGGATACGGTTTACTTTAGAATCAGTACACGCACCTAAACCAATGATAACATCACGCACTTTCACATCATTACGCACTGCACCACAAGAACCAACACGAATAATTTTTTTAACACCATATTCAGTGATCAATTCTTTTGCATAAATTGAACAAGATGGAATACCCATCCCGTGCCCCATTACTGAAACTTTTCGACCTTTGTATGTGCCAGTATAACCAAGCATATTGCGTACATTAGTTACTTCAACCGCACCTTCTAAGAAAGTTTCTGCAATATATTTTGCACGTAATGGATCGCCCGGCATTAAAACAACATCTGCAAAAGCACCATCAACGGCATTAATGTGTGGAGTCGCCATAAATTATCCTCTCTTTATTATTTGTTATGAAAATCAATGATTGTTGAACCATAATCCATTGGGCTTAATTCAAAGTAATTTGCGATGGTTTGCCCAATATCCGCAAATGTTTCACGTCTGCCAAAAGATTGTTTTGGTACATTTGCCCCATAGAGTAATACTGGAATGTGTTCACGAGTATGATCTGTACCTGTCCAAGTTGGATCACAGCCATGATCTGCGGTAATCACCAACAAATCGTCACCTGTTACTAACTTCAATAACTCTGGTAAACGTTGATCAAAATACTCTAATGCTGCTGCATAACCTGCAACATTACGGCGATGACCGAAATCTGAGTCAAAGTTCACAAAGTTAGTAAATACAATGGTTTTATCGCCTGCCGCACGAACTTCTTCTAAAGTACGATCAAATAGCTCTTCTAAACCTGTTGCTTTAATCTTACGCGTAATACCTGTATGCGCATAAATATCAGCAATTTTACCGATTGACACAACTTCCCCATGCTTTTCATCAACTAATTTTTGTAACACAGTTGCTGATGGTGGCTCAACCGCATAATCGTGGCGATTTCCCGTACGTTGGAAATTTCCTGCTTTATCACCAATAAATGGACGCGCAATAACCCGACCAATGTTGTAGCCTTCTAATTCTTCACGGACTAAATGGCAAAGCTCATATAATCTTTCCAAGCCGAAAGTTTCTTCATGACAAGCAATCTGGAACACAGAATCTGCCGAAGTATAGAAAATTGGTTTACCTGTTTTCATATGCTCTTCACCAAGTTGATCTAAGATCACTGTACCTGATGAATGGCAATTACCCAAATAACCTGGAATCCCTGATTTTTCTACAATACGATCAAGTAATTCTTGTGGGAAAGAATTTTCGTGTTCAGGGAAATACCCCCAATCGAACAACACAGGTACACCCGCAATTTCCCAGTGACCAGATGGTGTATCTTTACCAGAGGAAATTTCTTTTGCATGAGCATATCCGCCAATGAGTTCTGCATTTTCATCTAAACCAGCTGGGAATATGCCACTAGACTCTTTAGCTGCTAAACCTAAACCAAGTTTTGTTAAGTTAGGGATATTTAATGCACCTTCTCTGCCTTCATTTGCTAAACCTGCTGCACAACGTTCAGCAATATGTCCCAATGTATTTGAACCAGCATCGCCAAATTTATCAGCATCAGCAGATGCACCAATACCGAAAGAATCTAGCATCATAATAAATACACGTTTCATAGAATCCTCTCTTAAACGATTATCTTAATTAATAGTTTGTTTTCGCAGATGCAGTTTCTACACCTAATGTGGATAATAGATTATTTAATAAACCTGAAGCACCGAAACGGAAATGACGTGGTGTTAACCATTGTTCACCAAAAAGATCCGCTGCGAGTTGTAAATATTGTTGAGCCTCTTCAGCAGTACGTACACCACCTGCCGCCTTAAAACCAACACGATCTTGGACACCTAAATCACGAATAGTTTCCAACATAATTTTGGCTGCCGACAATGTTGCATTGACTTTCACTTTGCCCGTAGAGGTTTTAATAAAGTCTGCGCCTGCTTGAATCGCAATTTCTGACGCTTTACGAATTAACTCTGCTGATTGTAACTCACCAGTTTCAATAATCACTTTTAATAATTTATCGCCACAAGCACGTTTACAAGTTGCGACTAATTCTGCACCAATTTTTTCATCCCCCGCCATTAATGCTCGATACGGGAACACAACATCAACTTCATCAGCACCAGCTTGAATTGCCATTTCTGTTTCACGGCGAGCTAATTCAATATCTGCTGCCCCTGCTGGAAAATTGGTTACAGTAGCAACTGCAACTTGTGTACAACCTTGTTGCTGCAACGCTTGTTTTGCTGTTTGAATAAATTGTGGGTAAATACAGACTGCTGCGGTTTGCCCTACTGGATTGCTCTCTTTATGGCAAAGCTCAGTCACAATCTCATCAGTATCATTGTCATTTAAAGTGGTGAGATCCATTAAAGATAAAGCTAACTTTGCTGCTTGTATAAGATTAAGTTCTGACATAATTATTCCTTCCTATAAGAAAAGCAAACGTTTTCTATCCCCTAATAATAGAACACCACGACAGTTGTCGTGGTGTTTTTTGCGTGTAGAGATTATATCACAATGGTTAGCCCATTAATACCGGCCCAACCAATCCGATAAATAATCCAGCAATCGCTGCACTCATTAAATTAGATAATGAACCGGCAATAACCGCTTTAATCCCTAAGCGAGCAATATCTTTACGGCGATTTGGTGCCATTGTGCCTAAACCACCAATTAAGATTGCGATTGAACTAAAGTTTGCAAAACCACAAAGAGCAAAGGTAATAATTGCTTTTGTTTTTTCTGCTAATACCATTGGTGAATCTGGACCAAGATATTTAACGAAATCAACATAAGCCACAAATTCGTTTAATACTAATTTTTGTCCAATCATTGAACCCGCCACTTCAGCTTCATTCCATGGCACACCAATAACATACGCTAATGGACGGAAAATCCAACCTAAGATAGTTTGTAGGTTAAGTTCACCATAACCAAACCAACCACCAACACCACCAATAATACCGTTTAATAATGCAATTAATGCGATAAAGGCTAATAACATTGCCCCCACATTCATTGCTAATTGCATACCTGATGATGCACCCATTGCAGCAGCATCTAATACGTTAGACGGTTTATCTTCTTCACTATCCGATTTTAAATCATCACTAAATTTTTCAGTTTGTGGAATCAAAATCTTCGCAAATAATAGCCCACCTGGCGCTGCCATAAATGATGCAGCGATTAAGTAAGGAAGTGGTACCCCCATTTGTGCGTAACCAATCATAACTGACCCCGCAACAGAGGCTAAACCACCACACATAATCGCAAAGAGTTCTGATTCTGTCATGGTAGAAATATATGGACGAACAATTAATGGTGCTTCAGTTTGACCAACGAAGATGTTCGCTGCGGCTGACATGGATTCTGTTTTTGAAGTGCCAAGTACTTTTTGTAAGAAACCACCAATTAAGCGAATCACCCATTGCATGATCCCTAAGTAATAAAGTACTGAAATTAAAGAAGCAAAGAAGACAATTGCAGGTAATACGCGTAAGGCAAAAATAAAGCCTCCACCACCAAACAATTCAAACATCTTGTCACTGACTAAACCACCGAACAAGAAGTTAATCCCTTCGTTACCATAAGCAATCACTTTATTAACTGCCTCAGCAGCACCAAGTAATGCTTTACGACCTAATTCTGAATAAAGTACTAATGCTCCAATTCCTACTTGAATGACAAAAGCACCACCTACGGTTCTTAAATTAATCGCTTTGCGATTTGTTGATAATAAAAAGGCAATTGCTAATAACACAACAATGCCGATAATACTCATAAGTAAGTCCATAATTACCCCTGATTGGAAAAATGGCTGTTGATGAATGATGAGATAACTCATTTATCCCGTAAATGGGCCAAATAAAGCGTCCTTAGGATAAACGTGCCAACTATACCTGTTTTTCAAAAAAATGTCTGAGAAATTTGTAAAAATGAGAACGTAATCGATTACTTAATGACATTTTTTCACTTTATTAGCTCATTTTGGCAAAAAATGACAAGCTAAATTAGCAGTAAATGACAAATTATTTTCTCTAAAAAAATCCAAAAACAATTTAAGGGTTTTGAATGTTTGATGTTGCTGCAATAAATTGTGTTTTTAATTTAGTTTAGAAAATTTCGCTTCGTCAGTATTTACTTTTAATAATGTACTACTATAATAGTGCAAAATTTTCATTTTGGAGAAATATTATGAGTCAGAAACGCCCTTCTTTACTTGGTGGAGCCATGATTATTGCCGGTACTGCCATTGGTGCTGGTATGTTTGCCAATCCGACCGCAACCGCTGGATTATGGTTTGTTGGTTCCATTTTGGCACTAATCTATACCTGGTTTTGTATGACGACATCTGGCTTAATGATTCTTGAAGCAAACCTACACTATCCAACAGGTGCAAGTTTTAGCACAATCGTGAAAGATTTATTAGGTAATACTGCCAATGTGATCAACAGTCTTTCCTTGGCATTTGTACTCTATATCCTCACTTATGCTTATATTACATCTGGCGGTGGAATTACTGAAAATCTCCTCAATCAGGTCTTAACCACAGATAGTCATGCCGTTGAGTTAGGTAGAAGTTACGGCTCCTTAATCTTCTGTTTAGTATTAGCTGCTTTCGTTTGGTTTTCGACAAAAGCCGTTGATCGCTTTACTACGGTATTAATTGCAGGAATGGTAATCGCTTTTTTCCTTTCGACAACAGGTTTACTCACTTCCGTAAAAACAGAGGTACTCTTTAATACCATTGCTCAAGGCGAACAAAGTTATCTTCCTTATTTACTCGCCGCTCTGCCTGTTTGTTTAGTCTCGTTTGGCTTCCACGGCAATGTACCTAGTTTAGTAAAATATTACAATCGTGATGGTAAACGTGTCGAAAAATCAATTATTTTAGGCACTTTAATTGCGCTAGCCATTTATATCTTATGGCAGTTAGCCATTCAGGGAAATTTGCCACGCAGTGAATTTGCCCCAGTTATTGCTAAAGATGGTGATATTGCGGCTTTATTGGGTGCATTAAGTAAATATATTCAAACCGAATATATGGCAGTGATTTTGAATTTCTTTGCTTATATGGCAATTGCAAGTTCATTCTTAGGGGTAACATTAGGTTTATTTGACTATATTGCTGATCTTTGTAAATTTGATGACAGCATTATGGGAAGAACAAAAACAACCTTAATTACTTTCTTACCACCACTCTTACTTAGCCTACAATTTCCATTCGGTTTTGTAATTGCAATTGGTTATGCTGGTTTAGCGGCGACTATCTGGGCAGCCATTGTACCTGCCTTATTAGCCAAAGCTTGTCGTAAGCGTTTCCCTGAGCAAAGCTATACAGTTTTTGGTGGTAACTTTATGATTTATTTCATCATCTTATTTGGTGTATTAAATATTGTTGCTCAATTAGCTGCACGTTATGGTTTTCTCCCCGTATTTACAGGTTAATTATGCAAAAAAGCGTTTATGATCAAGAGGAATTTTTCCAGCTCTATCAAAAATTAAGAACTAATCCAATCAGTTTGAATGAAATTGTCGAAAAGCCAACAATGTTCCGTCTTGTTGGCAATCTACAACATAAACGTGTTTTGGATTTAGGTTGTGGTACAGGTGTCCATCTTCAATATTATTTACAACAAGGTGCAAGCTATGCAGTAGGTATTGATCTCTCCGAAAAAATGATTGCACAAGCGGAGAAAAACCTACAACAAATAGGATTTAATCGGCAACATTATCAATGCTATACCCTAGCAATGGAACAATTAGCCCAGTGTCCTGACAATCAGTTTGATCTTGTAACCAGTTCTTTTGCTTTTCACTATATTGAAGACTTTCCTGCATTATTGACACAAATCGCAGCAAAATTAACTAATAATGGACAACTTATTTTTTCTCAGGAGCATCCGATTGTAACTTGTTATCAAGGTGGTGAACGTTGGGAGAAAGATCAGAATAAACAACAAATTGCGTATCGTCTAAACTATTATCGAGATGAAGGATTACGCCAACGAAATTGGTTTCAGCAACCATTTAAAACTTATCATCGTAAATTGGCAACCATTATTAATGCTTTGATCCAAGCTGGTTTTGCAATTCAGCAAATTGAAGAACCTATGTTGGCAGATCAACCAGAATGGCATAATGAATTTAAAGATTTACAACATCGACCTGTATTATTATTTATCAAAGCACAAAAAATAGCCAAATAAAGGGGATTAAGAAAAGACATAAAAATCATCAAGAAAAATACTTGCATAAATCTAAAAAATCGCATAGTTTAAACAGCGTTGCTTTTTAGTTAGGAATTAAAAGTTTTATGTTATTTGTTCGTATCTCTCATCATCATCACCATTCAACTGAATAATCTTTCAGGCGTTTGGTGCTGCTTGGAAGATAAAAAACTTCCGAGAGTACGAAAACTCAGTTATACCCTTCGGAAGTCCTCCGAAGGGTTTTTTATTTTTAAGCATTTACAGAAAAGAAGGAAATACACAATGTCAGACAAAACTCGTTTACGTATTGCAATGCAAAAATCTGGTCGTCTTAGTAAAGATTCCCAAGAACTCCTTAAACAATGCGGTGTAAAAATTAATTTAAATGAACAACGTTTAATTGCCTACGCAGAAAATCTTCCCATTGATATCTTACGTGTTCGGGATGACGATATTCCCGGTTTAGTATTTGATGGTGTCGTTGATCTCGGGATCATTGGGGAAAACGTATTAGAAGAAGAAGAGCTTAGACGCAAAGCCAGCGGAGAAGAAGCAAACTATAAAATGCTGACTCGTTTAGATTTTGGTGGTTGCCGTTTATCCATTGCAGTTCCACAAGATGCCGAATATACCGGTCCAGAGTCATTAAATAATATGCGTATTGCTACCTCTTACCCGCAATTATTAAAACGTTTTATGAGCGAGCGTGGCTTAAAATTTAAAAGCTGTCTATTAAATGGATCGGTTGAGGTTGCACCTCGTGCTGGCTTAGCCGATGCGATCTGTGATCTGGTTTCTACTGGAGCAACATTAGAAGCTAATGGATTGCGTGAAGTTGATGTCATTTATCGTTCAAAATCTTGCCTTATCCAACAAAATAATCCTCTAGATCCAGCAAAACAACAATTAATTGATAAATTACTCACACGTATTCAAGGGGTAATGCAAGCAAGAGAATCTAAATACATTATGTTACACGCACCAAAAAGCAAACTAAAAGAAGTCATTGCATTATTACCAGGAGTTGAAGATCCAACCATTCTACCGTTAGCAAATGAAGATGCGCGTGTCGCATTACATATGGTTAGCCAAGAAAATCTGTTCTGGGAAACAATGGAACAATTAAAAGCGATCGGTGCAAGCTCAATTCTTGTCTTACCAATTGAAAAAATGATGAACTAAAGGAATCTCATATGAAAACGCTTATTTGGAATGATCTCGATCAACAACAACGTCAACAAGCAATGCAACGCCCTGCTATTGGCAGCTCAAAAACAATCCAAGCTGCGGTTGATGAAATTCGTGAATTAGTCCTAACAAAAGGTGATCAAGCATTGTTTGAACTTAACCAACGCTTTGATAAAGTCGAATTGACCGCATTAAAAGTTTCGCCTGAACAAATTGCTGCCGCTAGTGCTAGAATTCCAGCTGAATTAAAACAAGCTATTCAAACTGCACAACAAAATATTGCCAGATTCCATCAAGCTCAAAAGCCACAACCAGTAGATATTGAAACGCAACCAGGTGTACGTTGCCAAGTATTAACTCGTCCAATTAATAAAGTAGGGCTATATATTCCTGGTGGTTCTGCACCATTATTTTCAACTGTGTTAATGCTCGCAACGCCAGCAAAAATTGCAGGTTGCCAACAAATTATCCTTTGTTCTCCACCACCTATTGCGGATGAAATTTTATATGCCGCTTCACTTTGTGGTGTAGAAACCATCTATCAAGTAGGTGGGGCACAAGCTGTAATGGCAATGGCATTTGGTACAGAGTCTATTGCTAAAGTGGATAAAATTTTTGGTCCCGGTAATGCTTTTGTTACCGAAGCAAAACGTCAAGTTAGCCAAGATCCAAATGGTGCTGCGATTGATATGCAAGCTGGTCCATCTGAAGTACTGGTAATTGCAGATCAATTTGCTAATCCACAATTTGTTGCCGCAGACTTACTTTCTCAAGCTGAACACGGTGCAGATTCTCAAGTTATTTTGGTTACGCCAAGCAAACAACTCGCTCAAGCAACAGAAGCAGCTATTGCACAACAATTAACTCAATTACCTCGTGCCGAAACTGCTGAAAAAGCACTTTCTCATAGTCGTATTATCATTGCTGAAGATTTACAACAATGTGTAGAAATTAGTAATGATTATGCACCTGAACACTTAATTGTGCAGGTTCAGCAAGCACGCGAATTATTACCTTATTTAGATAATGCTGGTTCTATTTTCTTAGGCGCTTATTCACCAGAAAGTATGGGCGATTATGCTTCTGGGACAAACCACGTCTTACCAACCTATGGATACAGCCGCACCAGTTCTAGCCTTGGTTTAGCTGACTTTAGTAAACGTATGACAGTACAAGAACTTACTCCGCAAGGATTTTCTGATCTTGCTCGTACAGTTGAATTAATGGCTGAAGCTGAACAATTACAAGCCCATAAAAATGCAGTTACTTTGCGTTGTCAGTCGTTAAAGTAATTGGTAACTCTATAAGACAAGAAGCGGGCAAACTGCCCGCTTCTCCATACTAAATCCCATAATTACTCTACAACATCCACACCATAGAACGCATTATACCCAAATGGACTTTGTGCATAATTACGTACACGTGGACTTAACGGTGTATAACTTACTGAGTGAGCCACTGGAATCCAAGGTACGGCTTTATGGAAGATCTCTTGTGCTTGTTCATATAACGGTGTACGCACTTTCTTATCAGATGTCACAATCGCCTTAGCTAATAAAGCATCAAAATCCTTGTTACACCAACGTGAATAGTTACTTCCGTTATGTGCATTTTCACAACTTAATAATGGTGATAAGAAGTTATCTGGATCCCCATTATCCCCAGACCAGCCATAAATTCCTGCAGTAAATTCTCCTGCACGAGTACGCTTAATATAATCACCCCATTCATAGCTGACTAATTTCGCTCTAACGCCAATTTTCGCCCAGTCATTTTGTAAAATTTCTGCTGTACGACGTGGATTTGGGTTAGAAGCACGTACCACAGGTTGTACCCAAAGTTCTGTTTCAAAGCCATTTGGATAACCAGCTTCCGCTAATAATTTTTTCGCTTTTTCTAAATCAAATGGATAATCTTGAATACTATCGTTATAGCTCCAAATTGTTGGCGGTAGTGGATTCTTCGCTGCAATACCTGCACCTTGATAAACAGATTCAATAATTGCGGCTTTATCAGCAGCATAATTTAATGCTTGACGCACTTTTTCATTATCAAATGGTGCTTTTTCTGTATTAAAGGCAATATAAGCAACGTTTAATCCTGGTTGCGAAACTAATTGTACTTTCGGATCTTTCTTCATTTTGCCTAAATCTGCAGCATTAGGAAAATCGATCATATCGCATTGACCTTTTTGTAATTTCGCATAACGTGCAGTTGCATCTGGCGTAATACTAAAAATGAGTGTATCAATCGGTGTTTTACCTTGCCAATAATCTGGGTTAGCTTTATAGCGTAATGCTTGATCTAATTTCGCCCCTGCGAATACAAATGGACCCGTTCCAATTGGATCGGTATCAATTTTTTCTGGTGTACCTTTACTCATCATTTGATCTGCGTATTCAGCAGAATAAATAGAGAGGAAATCCATTCCTAAGGTTGGCAAGAATGTTGCATCTTGACGCGTTAGGGTAATTTCTACTGTGTAATCATCTAATTTCTTCACTGATTTCAATAATTGCGGGAATTTCATCGCATTAAAATATGGATAAGTTCCTTTAGAAACATTGTGATAAGGATGATTAGGATCTAACTGACGCATAAATGAGAACACAACATCATCTGCATTAAAATCACGTGTTGGTTTAAACAGCTTACTTGAATGGAATTTTACTCCTTTACGCAAATGTAAGGTATAAGTTAAACCATCTGCTGAAATATCCCAACTTTCCGCTAAGCCCGGTTCGATTTCAGTTGAACCACGTTTAAAGTTAATTAAACGGTCATACACTTGCTGTGAGCTGGCATTATAAGAAATTCCATCCATTACCAATGCTGGACTAATACCTTGCGGATAACGACTAGTACAGTTAATAAATGTTTTTTCTGCTTGTGCAAAACTTGCTGTACTTAACAACGCTGTAGCAGCTGCACTTAATGCAAAGACTTGTTTAAACTTCATTTTGGTTACTCCCCGTAGTCATTAATGATGCGTCCCCACCGGAACACGCACTTATTATTGCGACATAGCTTAGCCAGTTAATTTTAAAAATGAAATAACTAGAAGTAGTTCATTATAACTAAATAGCATAACTATTCTGTTGTGTTGCCTTTATGATGCATTGCCTCACCAACATCTGCCCTTAAACAGATAAATGTCAGCATAGATAACACACCAAAAACAGACAAAGTAAAGAAAGTATTACTAAAACTTTGCAACAACGCATTTTGTGCTGCATGGTGATGATATAAATTAAGTACCACCGAAGCAACAGCAATTCCTAAACTTATCCCAATTTGTTGCACAATACTTAATAATGTTGTCCCCGCACTTACCTGATCATCCTTTAATTCACTCACCATCAACGTATTCACACTCGAGAATATCATTGAAATACAAGCACCATAGAACATAATAATTAGGATACTAAAAATCAGATTTTGGCTGTAACCAATTAATCCTAACCCAATGACTGCAAAAGTCAGCAATACACTTGCACTAATTAACGTCCGTTTATAGCCAAACTTAGCCAATAATCGTGTAATGATTGGTTTCATAATAATTGAGCTTACTGCTAAAGGAACCATTAACATCCCAGCTTGATCCGCTGGATACCCTAACCCAATTTGCAACATTAATGGTAATAAAAATGGTACACCAGAAGCCGATAAACGAATTAACAAATTCCCGATCATACTGAGGGTAAATGTACGATTAAAAAACACTGAAAGCGGGAATAATACGTTACGTTTTCCTTTTGCATAGAACACATAACAAGCTAAACAACATAATCCGATTAAAATAAACATTGTTGCTGATTCTCGATCTCTATTGGCTTCACCCACGAAATCTAAGCCAAGCGTTGCTAATACGATCCCCCCAGAAAAAAGAATAAAGCCAACACGATCAAAGCTAGTTTGTGCACCAATTAAATTAGGCATATAAAAACGGGCAAAGAAAATCCCTAATAAACCGACCGGAATATTAATTAAAAAGATCCAATGCCAAGAAGCATAAGTGACTAACCATCCCCCTAATAACGGCCCTAAAATAGGTCCTGTCAATCCTGCCATTGCCATTAAATTCCAAGCCGAAAGTAATTCTGTTTTTGGCACCGCTTTAATTAAAGTAAGCCGAGCAACCGGCATCATCATTGCGCCGCCGATCCCTTGGACAACACGTGATAAAATCAGAATATCTAAACTACCTGATATAGCACAAAAAACCGAGCCTAGTACAAAAAGTAGAACTGAATAACGAAACACAGTTAAGGTTCCAAAACGATCCGCCAACCAACCACTTAACGGCATAAATAGCGCCACTGTTAAAGCATAACTAATCACCGTTAATTGCATATTTAATGGTGATTCATGCAGATCATGGGCAATCATTGGCAATGCCGTATTCAAAATGGTTACATCTAAGGTTTGCATAAAAAATGCAAATGATGCAATCCAAGCTAAGCCACGGTGTTCTTTACTTAATTCAGAAGCCATATTTATTATTTTTCCTGTAAATGGCGATAAAATTTCACAATAAAATCAGCAATTTGCTGTGGTTGGTTAATATCAAGTATTGGTAATGAAATTGATGGTAATGTGTAATCTAAAGCTAAGCCAATAATGTGCTGATCAAATTCAGGTAACGCTTTATCTAGCTCTTTACGATGCAACATAATTTTAGCGATAGGTTCCTGTTTAAAACCTTCAACTAAAATTAAATCAACCCGTTCTGGATCAAACTGCTTTGCTAAATAATCCAGTGTTACTGGTTGTTCAGTTTCAGTCATCATTGCCCAGCGTTGATCACAAGTGATAACTACCTGTGCTGCTCCAGCTTCTTTCATTCGCCAACTATCTTTCCCTGGTTTATCGAATTGCACATTATGGTGAGTATGCTTAATTACCGCTGTACGGACTCCCTGTTCAATTAATAGTGGCAACAATTTTTCTAATAAAGTCGTTTTTCCTGTACCACTATATCCAGTAATACCGAGCATTGGGATCATAGATTTCTCCTTTGATAATAGGCGATATCCACTGTGTAAGTTTGCAATAAAAATAACAAGCTACAACAGTCTATTCATCTTGTCTATGGTTATAAATAAAATAAAACTTATTTTGTATTTTACGAATCGGATACTTTTCTATCCAAGAAAAGGCAACATATTGGATAAGTCTTAAACTATTGAGATATTAGAGTTTGTGAATATAGCCCTTTATCATCACTGAAAAAGGGCTACGCTATATATTTATCTAAATCAACACACTATTTCTGTGGCTGCTGGCTCTGTTCCTGGCGTTGTAATTCTTGACGTGCATTATCAATACTACGTTCCAATAAAGCACGTTTTGGATCATCTTTTGGTAATAATTGTAACATCATATTCCAACTGACAATCGCCATTTTAAAATCACCGCGTTGGAAACTATCAAACGCCAATAAACCTAATGCATCTGAATTAGTATGATCTTGACGAATGACTTCCGATAACAATGTACGTCCTTTGCTATTATCGTTTTGATCTTGTGAAAACATCAAAATTCTTGCATAGGCTAATTTATAGGTCGGATCATTAGGCATTAGCTGATAAGCTCTAGCATAAGCGTCCATCGCTAATTGTGCTTTATCAGTTGCCATTCCCATTTGTCCTAATAACCACCAGCGTTCTGCATTATTTGGATTCTTTTGCAAATCCTGACGTAATGCCACAATAAATTGTTCTAACTCACTATCGGAAAGGGGTTTCTTTTGTTCATCTTGCAGACGTTCAAATAATTGAGGCAATTTCTGATATGACTGTTCCAACATATCTTGCATCCGCCATGACCCTACTGCAAAATAACTTGCTCCAGCAATCGCCAATAACAATAAAAAAGCAGTTACAAACCAAACTTTGCCAAAATGTTGTTGCGACTCCTGTTGAGGCACAGCATGACTTGGAATATCGTTTAATAAGGTTTGTTGTAATTCTGTTTTTAATTGTTGTTCATTATCCAATAAGCCTTGTTCTGCAGCTTGTTCGATCTCTTTAATCCGATCGAAATAAAAAGCTTTATTAAATGAATCTCGTTGCACACTTTTTTGCACATTTACTTTACGTAATAACGGAAAAAAGCAAATTAACGCAATAACTAACGTTAATCCTAATGCACTTAACCAAAAACTCATTGATCTTTTTCCTTCTCTAATAATTGTTGCAAACGTGCTTGTTGCTCAGCATTCAAAGTGTCTTCTTCTGTTGGTTCTATTGGTAAAGATTGGCGTCTGCGTAATAAAATCACAATACCAACCAACAATAATGCAACAGGTGCAATCCATAAAATAATGGTTCCTGCGGTTAATGGTGGGTCATAAGTAACAAAATTCCCATAACGAGCAACCATATAATCGACAATTTCTTGTTTTGTTTTCCCTTGTTGCAGAAGCTCTAATACTTTCGCTCGCATATCAGTTGCCACCAATGCATTAGAATCCGCAATATTATTATTCTGACATTGTGGACAGCGTAGCTCTTGGGTTAATTGATGATAAGTTTGCTCCTCTGCTGTGGAACGAAAATGCAGCGCTTCAATCGCCGCAAAACTGGAGATACTCACCATAAAAATAGATACACTCACTAAGAGTTTCTTTATTTGGCTGAACATACTTCCTCCGCTGCATATTTTTGATAGAGAGGTTGTAATTTTTCTTGCCAAACTTGCTGATTTACATCACCTGCGTGGCGATAACGGATAATACCTCGGCAATCAATGACAAACGTTTCCGGTGCCCCATATACACCAAGATCTAATCCGAAACTACCTTTTTGATCATCAATAACTTCTTGATAAGGATTACCTAAGTCACTCAGCCATTTTTTCGCTTTTTCAGGATCATCTTTATAGTTGATCCCAATAATGGTAATACCTTGTTTAGCCAGTTGGTTTAAATATTCATGCTCCGCATAACAGGTTGGACACCATGTCGCCCAAACATTGAGTAATAACGGTTTGCCTTGTTTAAATAAACTAACTTGATACTGTTTTTGAGGATCAAACAGATCGACTGCTGTTGTAGTTAATGGAACTTCTTTTCCCACTAATGCAGATTCTAACGCTTTTGGATCATCGCCTTGAGCATTCCGAATCAACGCAACCATAGCCACAACAACAAACAAACCAAAGATAATTAAAGGAAGATATAATTTTTTATTCATGATTTACCCCTTTAATTAATTTACTGAAACGATAACGGCGATCAAACATACATAATCCACCACCGAGAGCCATCAACAAACCACCAAACCAGATCCAACGGATAAACGGTTTATAATATAAACGTACTGCCCAAGCACCATTATCTAAACGCTCACCTAGTGCTGCGTATAAATCTCTCGTAATACCACCATCAATAGCAGCTTCACTCATACTCATCCGACTCACTTGATAAAAACGTTTTTCTGCCGCTAATGTTGTAATCAATTTTTGCTGATTACTGACTTCAATGACTGCAGTAGCACCGAGATAATTTGGTCCATTACTCTCTTTCACTTGGCTAAACTTAAAGTCATAACCTGCCACATTCACACTATCGCCCACATTCATTCGTACATCTTTCTCAATACTAAAGTTTTGGCTAAATGCAATACCAAATACCGTCACTGCAACGCCAATATGTGCTAAGAACATTCCCCAATGTGATCGTGATAATTTACCTAGTCCTTGCCAGAAGTTAGTACGGTGGGTAGCGCGTTGTTGTAATTCATACAAACTTAATAAGGCAATAATGATGGTCATCATCGTGCCAAGCACTACACTCACTGTAATACGATTCGCAATCACAAATGGTAAAGCAAAGCCTAATAACGCCATCACCACAACACTAATCACTACTGGCTTACGAATAGATGAAAATTGATCACGTCGCCATTTCACTAATGGTCCAATTCCCAACAATAACGAGAATGGCACCATAATAATTAAAAACATTTGATCAAAGAATGGTGCACCAATTGAGATTGATCCTAAACCTAACTGTTTATGAACTAATGGCAATAACGTTCCTAACACAACAACAGCTAATGCTGTCATTAACAGTACGTTATTTAATAACAACATAGACTCTCTGGAATAACGTTGGTAGTTATCACGAGAACGGATCTCTTTGCCTTTATAAGCATATAAACTGAGTGAACCACCAATAACCACCACTAAATAAGCGAGAATAAATAAGCCTCGTGTTGGATCAGATGCAAATGCGTGTACAGAAACCAAAATGCCTGAACGTACTAAGAATGTTCCTAACAGACACAATGAGAAGACTAAAATCGCTAGAAGTACCGTCCACGCTTTAAAACTACCGCGTTTCTCGGTTACCGCTAATGAGTGTAATAACGCTGTTCCTGCTAACCATGGCATAAATGAAGCGTTTTCAACGGGATCCCAGAACCACCAGCCACCCCAGCCAAGTTCATAATAAGCCCACCAAGAACCTAATACGATCCCCAAAGTAAGGAAACACCAAGCAGCTAAAGTCCAAGGTCTAGACCATCTTGCCCAAGCCGTATCCAAATTACCACTCATCAAGGAAGCAATAGAAAACGCAAATGCAACAGAAAAACCAACATACCCCATATACAATAATGGTGGATGGAAAATCAAACCAATATCCTGCAACATTGGATTTAACTCTTTACCATCAACTGGAAAATCAGGGAAAGTGCGTGAAAACGGATTTGAGGCAAAGATCACAAAGACTAAAAAGCCAATACTGATCATTCCCATTACTGCTAGAACTCGAGCTACAGATTCCTGCGGTAACTGACGGCTAAAAATTGCCACAGCTAGGCTCCAGCAGCTTAATAACCAGATCCATAATAGAAGTGATCCTTCATGTGAACCCCATACTGCTGACAAACGATAATAGATTGGTAGCTGGCTATTTGAGTTATTCACGATATATTGCACACTAAAATCATTGATCGCAAATAAATACATCAAACCAAAAAATGCAAAGGATAGGCTCAGAAATAATCCCCATGCCATTGGTCTGGCCAAGGCAATTAATAATGGATTATTTTGTCGTACTCCCCAGAGAGGGACGATTGTCAATAAAATCGCAATCGCTAATGCTAGAGCTAAAGCATAGTTCCCTAATTCAGCGATCATTTTTTCTCCTCTGTTTTTTGTTGTTCTAGCTGCATTTTGTCACGCTCAGATTCGCTTGTAAGATCTTTAGCTGATACGCCCATTGGATTATGCACTTTCTTCATCTGTTCGCCTAACTCAGGTGGTACATAATTTTCATCATGTTTCGCTAATACTTCACTAGCCACTAAAGTCGTTGGATCTTTTAAGGTGCCTTGGGCAACAATACCTTGTCCCTCACGGAATAGATCTGGCAAAATTCCCTCATACTCCACATCAATTGACGGTCCAATATCATTTAATTTAAATTTCACCTTTAGACTATTTGGATCACGGACTACTGAACCATCTACAACCATCCCCCCAACGCGAATTCGTTGGCCCGGCTCAGGTTTCTGTTCTGCATCATTATTCTTGCCATAAATAACTTCACTCGGGGTATAGAAAAGGTCAATATTCTGACGTAATGCATATAACATTAACCCAGCAGCAATACTAATGCCTATTACCACAAATAATACTAAATACAATCTTGATTTACGGCGTGGGTTCATAGACTGTTCTCCATTGTCTTATGTTGTTTAATTCGTTGTTGGCGTTGCATCTCTTTATTCACTTCTGACAAAATTTTCTTTTTGCCACGATGACTAGTAATAACTAACAAAAGAATGGCAACGAATGAAATTCCATAAGAGAGCCACACATAAAAACCGTGTTGCCCCATTTGCCAAAAGGCACTCCAACTATCAAAAAATGGTGTCATTTTATTATTCCTTTCGTTAATTTTTTTGTGCTAACGCCTGTACCCAAGCTCGTTTCTTATCCGCATTAAGCAGCTCATTACGATAACGCACTACACTTAAATAAATGCTCAATAACATAAAGCCTAAAATGGCTAATAACAGTGGGATCAACATTTCTGTTGCAATAGATGGTTTCTCAAACTTAGTAATACTTGCCCCTTGGTGTAAGGTATTCCACCACTGCACAGAGAAATGAATAATCGGCAAATTAATTACGCCAACAATGGATAAAATCCCCGCTGCTTTTGCCCCAATTGCTTTATCTTGGAACGCACTATATAACGCAATCACACCAAAATAGAGGAATAACAGAATTAATTCAGAGGTTAAACGAGCATCCCATACCCACCAAGTTCCCCAAGTTGGTTTACCCCATACAGCACCTGTTACTAAAGCAAGAAAGGTTAATAATGCTCCAACAGGTGCCATTGCGACCATTGCCAAGTTAGCTTGTTTAATTTGCCACACTAATGCGACAAGCGCTGCTACGGCCATTGAAGCATAAATACCCATTGACCAAATTGCTGTTGGCACATGAATATACATAATGCGGAAGCTATTTCCTTGTTGATAATCAGCTGGTGCAAACGCTAAGCCCCACACTAAAGCGACTATTAATACCAGCAAACTACAAACTCCCAACAGCGGAGCTAACTTTCCACAAATACGATATTGTGTTTCAGGTTTTGCGTATGGATGCAACCATTTCCACATAATCTTTTACCCTATATTTATTAATGCAAACTGACTCTCAGTGCTGCAGCAACCGCAAACGGACAACTTACTAAAGCCAACACCAACATTGCTGCTAAGATTGCTAACTGCCCACCATAACCTAAATGAAGTGCAGCTGAATCTAATACCGCAGCAGTAAAAATTAAAACTGGAATAAATAATGGCACCACCAATAAGCTCAATAATACGCCGCCTTTACGTAAACCAACGGTTAACGCTACGCCTACTGCCCCAATGCAACTTAAAATTGGTGTACCAATAAAGAGGGTTTGGACTAACGCCCACCATACCTCAATATCTAATGAGAGTAATAATCCTGCGATTGGTGATAATAAAATCAACGGAAATCCTGTTAATAGCCAATGTGAAAAGATTTTCGCTAATGCCGTCATCGATAACGGAATTGGCAATAATAGAAGTTGCTCTAACGAACCATCCAAATAGTCATCTTTAAATAGACGCTCAAATGAAAGTAAAGCAGATAATAAAGCAGCTACCCAAACAATACCGGGAGCAATCCGAGAGAGTAATTGTGGTTCTGGTCCAACAACCAACGGAAAAAGCGTAATCACAATTAAAAAAAACCACAGTGGATTTAAAATCTCACTGGGTTTACGCATCGCAATCTGTAATTCTCGTTTGATTATTTCGTAAAAAATCATTTTGCTCTATTCTGTTTCAATAAATTTATATTTCTCTAATTGTACTCTTTGCACAATGTCACTCGGTACATCTTGATGGCTAGTAATAATGACAATACCACCTTGACTTGCATGAAACTCAAATAAATGCGTCAATACCTGTACACCACGTTTATCAATCGTATTAAACGGTTCATCTAAAATCCATAATGGTGCAGTCGAAAGCCATAAACGAGCTAAAGAAACACGTTTATGCTGCCCAGCAGACAACTGACTGGCTGGAATATCTTCGTAACCTAATAAACCAACTACCTGCAATGTTTCCCATAACACTTCTGCTTGTTGGCGGCTCGTTGTTGTCTTTTGAAAAAAATGAAGATTTTCCCAAGCACTTAATTCTGGTTTAATTCCTGCTTGATGACCTAAAAATAGCAAATTTGCATTAAATTCATCTTGTTGCTGCAAAATCGGTTGGTTATTCCAAAGAACTTCGCCTTTTCTCGGACGAGAAAGTCCACTTAAAGCCCGAAGTAAAGTCGTTTTACCAACACCATTATGACCTTCAATTTGTACAAAATCACCACTTTGAAATTGAAGATTAAGATCAGCAAATAAAATACGATCTCCTCGTTGGCAACTTAAATCATTTACCTGTAACTGATTGATTGAATTCATATATTTACTGCTGGCTGACTTGATTAATTTAACGGAGCAGAATTCTAACATAAGCAGGCAGGAGGTGGTATTTTTATCTAAACCTCATTTATACCCATTTAGTAGTAAAAATTACAAAATAAACGGTTAAAAATAGAGGTAACTATTTGATAAATAAAAATATTTACTATAAAACCCATTTCACTTTTTTTTGATCTATCGCAAGGGTAGGTAATTAAGTTTATTTTGTCTTACCACATTTAATATCATCAAAATCAAGCACACTATTATTTAGTTTAACTTCATTAAAATGGTTCTAAATCACTAAATCTGGCTGATATTGTGCTCGATATTCATTTGGTGTTTGTTGAAATTCTTTTTTAAACACAAAATAGAAATATTGAACTGACGGATAACCGCACACTTCCGCAATCTCTTGAATTGCAATTTGCGTATCACTCAATAACTGTTTCGCTTTATTCATTTTTTCTTCGTGTAAGACTTGGTGAATCGTCTTTCCTGTTTCCGTACGGAAACGATTTTCCAAGTTTGAACGCGAAGCTTTAACATAATCCAACACTTGTTCTACTTTAATACCTGAACAAGCGTGTAAACGGATATAATGCAACGCTTGAATAACTAATGGATCTTGAATCGAACGATAGTCCGTAGAAGTTCTTGCCTCTACTCTTAATGGCGCAATCAGCAGCGGAGTATGCTTAATTGGACGCTGTTCAATCAAGGCGTGTAATAATTTTGCCGCTTGATAGCCCATATTTTTTGTTCCTTGTCGTACAGAGGAGAGTGGGACGCGGGAAAAGGCTTGAATTAACTCTTCATTATCAATGCCAATAATACATAGCTGATCTGGAATAGGAATATCTAATAGATCGCAAGTTTGTAATAGATGTCTTGCTCGTGCATCAGTGACGGCAATAATACCTGTATGTTTAGGCAAAGATAATAACCATTCGCTTAGCTCTTGTTGGGCTTGCTGCCAATTTTCAGCGTGGGTTTCATACCCTAAATAAATTTCAGGTTGATAATTATTGTTTGCCATAATCCGTTCAAATACCATTCTCCGTTCGGTTGACCAGTGTTGAAAACCGGGATCGGGCAAACCGTAAAAGGCAAAATGGTTAATTCCTTTACGTTGTAAATGCTCAAAGGCATATTGCAAAATTGCATTATTATCGGTAGCGACATAAGGGATATTCGGTGGGTAATTTTTTTCATCTTGATAAGAGCTACCTACTGCTACCACAGGAATACGGCTATTTAGCAACTCTTTTGCTAATCGAGGATCATCAAAATCAGCAATAATACCATCTAAATTTTGTGGATCTAACGCAAGTTCACGATGCACAAAGTCATCTTCTAAGAATACATTCCAAGAAACTCTAGAGGTTTGAATATATTCGCCAATGCCACTCATCACTTCACGATCGTAAACCTTATTTGCATTAAAAAATAAAGCAATTTGATAATAGGACTTTGACATAATCCCTCCTTTGAGAATACAAAAATGTAAAAATCTAATGAATTAGTTCAGATCACTCCTTGATCTGCTCGACCACACTCACAATCTGCCCATCAGCAGTTCTAGTAATTAAAGATTGTCCAACATTCACTTGTTGCACACTACTTACTACCTGCTGTTCTTCGGTCATTGTCACGGTATAACCACGCTGTAATACTTTTAACGGGCTAACACTGTCTAACCGTCCACTTAATTGAGCAAATTGATAGCGTCGCTGTTGTAATAACCCTTTTAATGCTGCATTTAAACGAAATTGCCACTGCTGTAATGCTTGTCGTTGTAACTGAATATTCGCTGGCAGCGGCACCTGCCATAAACGTTGTTGTAATCGTTGGTGCCGTTGTTTTTGTTGCTGTAAGTAAAGCTGAATACTCTTATATAATCGTGTTTGCAAATAAAGATAATGCTGTTTCTGTAAGGCTAATCGTGCCTGTGGATGTTGATTTTGCAAACGCAAAGTCACTCTTTCCAACCGTTGTTGGCATAAGGCAAATAGACGTGAAAAAGCGTTTTCTAAACGTTGCTGTAAATAATCGATCTTTTGCCATAACTCTTTTTGATCTCGGCTTAGAAGCTCTGCTGCGGCAGAAGGCGTTGAGGCACGTAAATCTGCCACAAAATCTGCAATAGTCACATCGGTTTCATGACCTACTGCACTAATAATTGGAATTGTCGAAGCAAAAATCGCTCTTGCGACAATTTCTTCATTAAAACACCACAGATCTTCTAATGAACCACCGCCACGTCCAACAATTAACACATCACACTCTTGGCGAAGATTCGCAATTTCAATACTGCGAACAATGTCCGCTGCGGCTTCTTTCCCTTGCACTAGAGTAGGATAAATAATTACCTCTAGACAGGGGTTTCTACGGCGTAAAATCTGTAAGATATCGTGTAAGACGGCACCACTTGATGAAGTAATCACGCCAATCCGTTGGCAAATTTGTGGTAAAGGTTGTTTCCATTGCTGTGCAAATAGCCCTTCTGCTGCCAACTTCATTTTTAGCCGTTCAAACTCTTGCTGTAATAAGCCTTCTCCCGCAGGCTGCATACTCTCCACAATAATTTGGTAATCACCTCGAGGTTCATACAAGCTAACACTTGCGCGAACTAATACTTGCATCCCATTTTGTGGTTTAAATGCAACGCGTAAATTACGCATTTTAAACATAGCTGCCCGCACCTGAGCATCATTATCTTTTAACGTGAAATACCAATGCCCGGATACAGGTTGTGAAAAATTAGAGATTTCTCCCGTTAGCCACACTGCGCCTAACTCTTGTTCTAACAGCGTTTTGGCACAACGGTTTAATTGGCTCACTGATAAAATACTTGGACGATTATCCAGATTCATTAGCATAAATTATTCCGTATCTAGCAATAACCAGCCGTTATCTAACCAATCACATAAGCTATCTAACAGCAAATCTAACGAGGTTTCTTCGCTAACATAATGTTGTAAAGTTTGCCAATCTATGGCGTTACCATCTGCGAGTAGGGCTAGCAATTTACATTCCGTCACATTTAATTCATCAATCCATTCCCCATTAATGAAAATGTTTCCCTCGGTGGTATAGATCATTTTGCAATTAGCATCTTGATACAAACGATCACCCGCTTGTAACGCTTCCGCTAATTCATCAGGATAAATACCTTCTTCAGTAGTTAATAAGGAATAACGGCGACTACTTACTGCAGTAGCCACTGCTTGAGTAAATAACGCATCCACTTGATTGGATTCTTGTAATAATGTGATCAGCTGTTGTTTCAAGTTAGCGACATTTTCTGGTGCTAATAATCCGTTTTTTTGCACTATCGGAGATAAACGGAAAGGAATCGCAAAATCGCTACTATTCAGCTGTTCGCTATGATGGACTAATGCTTTACAGAAATTCTCTAAAATATCGCTTGCATTGGGATAACGTAAACCAAAAGAGAAGGTCAAACAGTCACTTTCTGCCACACCATAATGGGATAACCGAGATGGAACATACAATACATCGCCGGGCTGCATAACTTCATCAAGAATTAATTCGCCCATATCATCAAAAATTCGGATCGGTTGATTAGCTTTAAATTCAGTAGAAGGATCACACCATTTACCTAATTGCCAACGGCGTTCGCCATATCCTTGCACTAAAAACACATCATATTCATCATAATGTTTACCCACAGAACCGCCTTTTGGTGCGAACGATACCATAATATCATCACGTTGCCATTGCGGGATAAAAGCAAATGCCTGCCATAACTTACCTAGCTCTGGTGACCATTGCTCTAGATTTTGTACCAATACAGACCACTTTTCTGGCAAATTTTTAAAATCTTTTGCGGTTAATGGGCTCGTTTTTAATTGCCATTTTTCTTCACCGTTACGTTGATGTGTTTGCACTAAACGTGCCGTTACCTCTTCTTCTTGAGCCAATTCAATAATATCTTGCGGTTCAAACATACCGACAATTTGTGGCAAACCTTGGCGTATCAATAATGGCTTTTTTTGCCAATAATCACGTAAAAAGATTTCAGGGGTAATGTCTTTAGGTAAGCAGTATGTGGTCATGATAAATTCCTGATGACTTAGTTATGATTTCGCTTTTTGTTCTTGTTGTTGGGCTGCACGCTTACGGCGAATTTCTTTTGGATCAGCTAATAGTGGACGATAAATTTCCACACGATCGCCCTCACGCAAAATATCAGTCAATTTGGCTAAACGGCCAAAAATGCCCACTTTGTTTTCGCGTAAGTCTATCTCTTGATAGCGTTGTAAGACTCCCGATTGCAAAATTGCAGATTGCACATTACATCCTTCAGGCACACAGATTTTTTTTAAAAAATAGTGTTGGGGTAACGCATAAGTGACTTCGACATTAATTTCTGACATGATAAATCTCCTTAGCACGTTGCTTAAAGGCTTGCACCATTTGTGAGGTTAGTTGTTGGAAAATCTTACCAAACATCTTTTCTACTAACGCATTACTAAATTCAAATTGTAGTTGTAGGCTAATTTGTGAGGAGTATTCATCTAACGGTAAAAAACGCCATTCCCCAGTTAACTGTTTAAATGGTCCTTTTACTAATTGCATCTGAATTGATTGATAAGGCTGCATTGTATTATGAGTAGTAAAAGCCAAACGAATACCTGCTTTACTTACCACTAATTCTGCATCTAATTCATTCCCGTGTTGCTGCAAAGTTTGACTCGCAACACACCCCGGTAAAAATTCAGGATAGCGTTCATATTGATTAACTAATTGATACATTTGTTCTGCACTATGTGGCACTAATGTGGTTTGGGAAACTTTATGCATAATCGTTAGAGGTAAACACAAATGCAGTGTATTATACGCATTTTCACTGGGAATTATAGCGTCAAATAGAGCAATCGCCTTTTACACTGACGGGAATCAATTTAACTTAAACAATGATGAATCAACAACTCTTACAGCAACTTGCAGACGGTAAACCACATCGTTATCAACAACTTAGCCAAACCCTAAATCTTACGGAAGATCAATTACAAAACATCTTAACTGAATTAACTCAACAAGGGATTCAGATTGAACAAACTGAAACAGATTGTATTTGGCAACCGGCAGCGGAATTATTGGATCATAGCTACCTACAACAAACACTACCTAATAATCATTTAATTGTGTTACCTGTCATTGATTCCACTAATCAGTATCTACTGGATCATTTGCCACAGCTTCCTAATAACAGTGTTTGTTTAGCGGAGTATCAAACTGCAGGTCGCGGACGGCGTGGGCGTAAATGGATTTCTCCTTTTGCAGGACAAGTAATTTTAAGTTTTTACCATTGCTTTCCACAACACACCCAACTTTCAGGTTTAAGTTTAGCGATTGGGATTGCAGTGGCTCAGGCATTAACCTCTCTCGGTTATCAACAGGTTCAATTAAAATGGCCAAATGATATTTGGCTGGCAGGGAAAAAACTAGGTGGAATTTTAATTGAGATGAAACAAAATCCTACTTCATTTGATTACCAAGTGGTGATTGGATTAGGGTTGAATATTCATCTTCCACTAGACACTTCGATCGATCAGCCGATTGCTATGTTAAGCCAACAAAAACAAGTAAATCGTAATCAGATCATTGCCCGGCTTATCCAACAGATTAATCAAGTTTTAGCCCAGTTTAGTACACAAGGCTTAGCAGCTTTGCTCATTGCGTGGCAACAATACGACTATTTTTATCAAAAACCAGCTAAACTATTACTTGAGCAACAGCAAATTCGCGGTATTGCGATGGGAATTAATCCGCTCGGTGAGTTACTCTTGCAAACAGAACAAGGGGATATTCAAACTTTTGCTATTGGCGAAATTTCATTAAGGGCTGGGTAATTCCTTATTTCATCAAGCTCTCATCACTTTCCCTTCTTCAAAGTTGAAGAAGGGAAAGAAAGACGTGCTAAAAATATTTCACACGTTGATATAACTGTTTAAATTTCTCGTATTTTGCACGATACAACTTAAATTGTTGTGGATCTGGTAAATAACGCGCCTCTAGTTGTAAAGGCGGACAAAACTCAGCAATAGGTTGTTCTGGATGTAATGCCATTTGCGCTAATTTCGCTGCACCCAATGCAGGCCCCACATCACCACCGAGGCGATTGTAGTGGTACACTAATTTTGCAGTCCTCAATAGGTGGTAAACTATCACAAAAAGAGGACATTAAAATGAAAAGAACATTTAGCTCAGATTACAAAGTCGCCGCAGTAAAATTAGTCACCGAGCAAGGTTATTCCGTTGCCCAAGCCTGTTTAGAATTAGGGATAGGCGAAACGGCCTTACGTCGTTGGATAAAACAAGTCCAAGCCGAAAAACAAGGCTATGTCTTACCGGGGACGAAGCCACTGTCGCCGGAGCAACAACGGATACGAGAACTTGAACAACGGATTAAAATTCTCGAAGAGGATAAAGAAATCCTAAAAAAGGCTACAGCGATTTTCATGTCACTCGAGCGCAACGCTACCAAGCGGTAAAGACATTAAAATCGTATGGAATAAAACGTGTTTGTGCGTTATTTGCGCTTTCAGAGCGGACATATTATGCGAAGAGAAAGCGCCAAGCTAAGCCAAATAACCATTTCGGTTTGGCGGTAGAGATAAAGGCGTTATTTGAGGAAAGTCGAGGTTCGGCAGGGAAGCGAACTTTAAAGGCGAGACTAAAAAGTCAGGGGATTGAGGTCGGATTAGCCTTAATTCGAAAATTGATGAAACAACAGGGATTAGTCAGTAAACAGCCACAAAAACGTTGGCGTCCTGGCACCTCAGAGAAAGCGTCCACATTGTTTAATAATGTATTAAATCGGCAATTTAATCCGTTCTCAGAGACAACGGTGTTATGTGGTGATACCACCTATGTGAAAGTACTGGGGGAATGGCATTATTTAGCGATAGTGATGAATTTAGCACACCGTCAAGTCGTGGGTTGGCGATTGCAGAAACAGCATGATGCAACGTTAGTTGTTGATGCATTAAATCATGCGATGTTGACAACGAAAAGAACGGAGAGGATGTTGTTTCATTCAGACCAAGGCAGTATTTATGGAAGTGAGGCATTTATCCAGTGTGTCAAACAACATGGTTTGATACAAAGTATGAGTCGTCGAGGGAATTGTTGGGATAATGCGCCGATGGAGCGTTGGTTTAGAAGTTTTAAATATGAATGGATGTTAAAAGACGGTTATTCTTCATTAGAAGAAGCCAAGGAAGATATTAAGCGTTATGTGTTTTACTATAACAGAGTGAGACCGCATAGCTATAATCAAGGATTACCGCCAATTTTAGCGAAAAAAAACTATCAAGGACTGCTAATTTAGTGGATCACTACACCCTATAATGATCGCTGAAATTCTAACAACTCTATAAATTTATATAAACAACTAATTTAACTTTTTATTTACTTATCGGTATTTTTAAAACAAGCAATCAATTTATTGCGAGTTATTTTTAAATAAAAATTCAAAAAATAGTATAAAAAATCAAAAAAAGACAAATACGATCCATTATCAATAGAAAAACTCATTAAACACGAATAAGTTATTGATAATAAATAATTTTTTATAAAAATGTGATCTATACAGTGATTTTAATTTTAATTTTTTCACTAATATTTTCTTTCAAATAGTAATTAATTATGGAAATTAACCTAACTCGAAATCAGGTTATTTTTTATACCGATAGGGGGGGGGGTAATTTAAAGAAAACTCCATTTTCCTGTTTATATTTTATTATTAATTTAATTAAAAAAATAATAACATAGTTTAAAATAAATAAATGGTAGTTACTATACTTCTTTTAAGAAGAAGTTTAAAAAAATAATTAAAAATCAATAAGTTAAAATAATAAAACATATTAATAAATATATTGGAGAATAGTATTGAATATATTTTGATCTATTTCTTATCTCCAAAGATAATATGTGTCTATTTTTATCTTTGGAGGAGAGATTGGAGTTTTGTAAAGAGAAAACTTGATATGCATTGCATTAATAATAGGAGTATCCTACCCCGTTTTGGAAAAATTGCGGTAGATCATATCTTCAATATTTCTCTTCCGATTCTACCTTTATCAAGATGAAAAACATATCTTTTGACAAAATCATAAAATTGATACTTTTTATGAATAGATATGCAATATCTTACTTAATTAATGCTACTTATTCTGGGGTAATCAGCGTTAAGGTGTGTGAGTTAAGCGCTACGCCGCGTTTGCTTGGTGAATATGAAGGTAAAATTAATAGAAAGCCCTTCACCTTATATTGTGATTAATGACTAAATTGGAGTTAATCACCTTACGCTCCTTTAGATTATCAAGCAGCGTAAGGCAAGAGAGATGATTATTTATGGCAATTTCGCCACAATGGCATAACCAGATTGTTTACCAACAATATGATAGGCGGTATCCGCTTCAATAAATACGGAATCCCCTTGCTGCAAGGTTAATGTTGTTTCTGCGCTGGAGAGGGTTAAACTACCTTGCATAACTAATAAAATCTCTGCACTCGCTGCAACTAGATCCATTGCAAAATCAGGCTGATAATTTAAGTTCGCTAAAGCAAAGTCTTTACTTGGTGTATGGTAAGTTGTATAGCCGACTTTTTCTTCTGCGGCTGGAATCACTTTCGGCGTAATTTCTGTACAATCAATAATTTTCAGTAACTCTGGAATATCCACATATTTTGGTGTTAGCCCACCACGAATGACATTATCTGAACACGCCATCAATTCAATATTCTGCCCTCTTAAATACGCATGAGGAATCCCAGCATCTTGGAAAATCCCTTCCCCTTGTTGTAAATGGATAATATTAAATAGATAAAAACAGAGTAAGCCAGCATCTAATTTCTCTAGTGGGATCGCCATCGCTTCTAAAGCATAAATTACCCAATAGTCTGGATTATCTAAAGATAAACGCCCTTCACGATATGCCACTTGATTGTATTGGATAATTGGCAATAACCACTGTTCTAATTGCGTTTGAGATGCTTGCATTACCTCAGCATAAAATGCTTTTAATGATTGATTTTCTAATTGCTCCCCTAATGGAACCAATGATGGACGGGCATAGAGGGTTTTAAAAATAGCTTCTTTGCTTTTAAAACCATGTAATAACCAGAAATCAGATAAAGCAATCATCATTTCTGGCTTATGATTATCGTCTTTGTAACTGCGTTTCGGATCTTTTAAATCAATGCCCTCAGCATTTTCTCGTGTAAATCCTTGTTCAGCTTCTTTTTTGGTTGGATGCAACTGGATTGAGAGCGGTTTTACCACATCTAAAATTTTTAATAAATACGGGAGTTTATTACCAAATTGCTGTTGTGATTTTTCCCCCAATACCACTGGATGTGCCGCAATATATTCTGCAAGATTTTCTGTTTTTTCTGCGGTTTCAAGCAAAGACGGTGCGCTAGGGTGCGTACCTAACCACCACTCTGCATAAATTTGATCATCTTGTTTTAATTGAAAAAGCTGTGGAATATACTCTTTTCCACCCCAAATATAATGTTGTGCCTGACCATTAAGGCGATAAAACATAATTTATTTTCCTCCAATTGGTTGGGTAATTCTGCCTATCTTCACTAAAAATTGTAATACCTTCGCAACATCATCTACATCATCAATATAGACGGGTAATTGTTTATTATTCTTGAGCACAATTTGTAGAAACCCATTTTCGCTAATATTGATAGTTTGAATATGTTGATAAGGAATATAAAGATTATTTAAGAAAAAGCCTTCTTGTTTTAATAAAAATACGGGATAACGGATAAAGGCATGATAAATCAATAAAATAGATAACATTACTAATAAATAGATTGTAACAGTTTCTAACCCTTGTGGTAATGCTTGATATACAGCGATCCAGATTAATAGCAACATTACGATGCTTTCTATTTTTAATTTGCGTAATAGACGCACTTTTAGTTCTGTTTTGCCATAGCGTTTATCCATGATGAATTGATCATAGATTGCAAATAGGAGATATAAGAGGATGAGTCCTAGTAGGGTAATGTTAATGATCATATGCGTTTTTTTAGAATTTTAATATTCTTAGCTATTTATTCTCTAATTATTATGTAGTTTTTTCGCTCTAAAGGCATAGTTTTTTAAGTTTCGCCCTAAAAGGCGACCTTCTTTTCTTTGAATTTGCAAAGAAAAGAAGGCAAAAGAAAGCAAACCCTCGCACACTTGCTAATCCTCATTCCAATAAGATTTTCCGGGCGGCAAAAAACAGAGATTTTTCTCACTACGTTCGAAAAAAGATCACTTTTTTTGCCTGAAAATCTTATTTGCATTCGGGCAAGTGTGAGAGGGAACCCATTCAACATTTATTAAGATTTGTAATTAAATTTAGGTTTGTCATCAAACTGCAAAAGCATTAGCTTTTTGAACGTTGCTTGCAACGGCTCGTTAGAGTGAGCAAGCTTGCTTGCGAATACAAGTAGGTCGTCCTTTAGGGCGAAACTTAAAAAACTATGCCTTTAGGGCGAAACCTAAATAAAACAAAAATATCAAATAAACTTTATATAAAACTGGTGGGCTACCGCCCACCAAACTTCATTTTTAACCTAAAATACCTGTTGCTGCACCAATAATACCGATTACAAAAATACCGATAATAATCCAAAGTGCATTAACTCGGTTACGCAATAACCACATACAAGCAAAGGTAAAGATTAATGGCAATAACCCTGGCATTAAGCTATCTAAAATTTGCTGAACAGTGGTCGTTTCTACCGTACCATCTTGTTTTTCAATAACGGAAACCACTAACGGCACATTAATGCTCGTCCATTTTTGGACTAAGGCTCCCATAATAAATAGCCCTAAAATTGAAGCGCCTTCAGTTAATTTTTGCAGTAAACCACCGCTCATATCTTTAACAACATCAAGCCCTTTCTTATAACCATAAGTCACACCATAATAACGTGTTGCTAAACGAACAAGGTTAAATAAGAAGAAGAAAAGTAATGGCCCTAAAATACTACCGCTTAATGCTAAACCAGCACCTAACGCCGCAAATACCGGACGTGCAGTTCCCCAATAAATTGGGTCACCTACCCCGGCTAAAGGTCCCATTAAACCTACTTTAATTCCGTTGATAGCTGCATCATCAATTGGCTTACCGTTAGCACGCTCTTCTTCCATCGCAATGGTAACACCTAACACCGGCGCAGCCACGAATGGTTGTGTATTGAAGAATTCTAAATGGCGTTTAATCGCATCTTTACGTTCTTGAGAATTTGCATCTGGGTATAAACGTTTGATGACTGGCACCATAGAAAATGCAAAACCTAATGCTTGCATACGTTCGAAGTTCCATGAACCTTGGAAAAGGTTAGAACGAAGCACAACTTTGTTTAAGTCGCTTTGAGTTACTTTTTTCATTTCGGTTGTCATTTCTACTTCTCCCATTAATCTAATCTGTTATCAAGATCATTATTGCCAGCTGAAACTACTTGCACCACTTGTTTACTTTGATTGTATTTAGGGTGAAGTTGAATATAAAGAATTGCCATAATTGTACCAAGTACGCCTAATGCTACTAAGTTGAAGTTAGTGAATGCAGCGACAACGAAGCCTGCATAGAAGAATGGCATTAAGTGGCCCGCACGCATCATATTAATTACCATCGCATAACCGACAACGGCGATAATTCCTCCAGCGATTTTCAATCCTGTTGTTACTACTGGTGGAATTGCACTTAATAATGATTGAACGGTATCTGTACCCGCAGTTAAAGCGACAATTAGTGCAGGAATAGCAATACGCATTGCTTGTAGAATTAAAGCACTACAATGTACCCAGTCTAAGCGGTTTAAATTACCATCTTGTACAGATTTATCGGCTAAATGTTGGAAACCTACGGTAATTGCACGAACAACGTAAGTTAATACTTGGCCTGCTGCTGCAAGCGGAATAGCAATCGCAATCCCTGTGGTAATTTCTTGTCCACCAACAATAACTAAGATAGTAGAAACCACAGACGCCAACGCAGCATCTGGTGCTAACGCTGCACCGATATTCATCCAACCTAATGCTAATAATTCTAATGAACCACCAACAATAATACCGGTTTTCATATCGCCTAATACTAAGCCGATTAGGGTACAAGCGATTAACGGACGGTGAGTTTGAAACTCATCCAAAATTGATCCCATCCCTGAAATACAAGCGATGATGAAGATCAAAATAATTTGAATACTAGAAAGTTCCATAGCATTTTCCTTTAGTTAATTATTAAATCAGGTTGCTCTTTTTCAGCAAATCAAGCATATCTTCTTTACGATCATTCGATACTTTACGTACATCAAGCTCAACATTGAGTTCAGCTAACTTCTTAAATGCTTCAATATCTTTTTGATCAACAGATACCGCA
Organism: Gallibacterium faecale; assembly: GCF_027920745.1. Taxonomy (NCBI): domain Bacteria; kingdom Pseudomonadati; phylum Pseudomonadota; class Gammaproteobacteria; order Pasteurellales; family Pasteurellaceae; genus Gallibacterium; species Gallibacterium faecale. The sequence continues at coordinate 70,368 of NZ_JAQIBB010000090.1, forward strand.
CTGGTAATTTGTTTTTTACCGTCACGATAAGCCATACCACCAATATTAACGGATTTAATCTCTAAACCTGCTTCAACGAGGAATAATGCATCTGTTGGATTAGTAAATAACAACATCACACGATCTTCATTGTATTCAGGGTTATTGTAAACACGTACCATTTTTTCTACGTTAACAACGTGTGCAGTCACACCCGGAGGAGCAGCTTGTTTTAACATTGTTTTACGCACATCATCTTTATCCACTTCGTTATTAACGACAATAATACGATTAACGCGGCTTTCTTTTGTCCAACGTGTTGCGACTTGACCATGAATTAGACGGTCATCAATACGTGCTAAACCAATCGCCATATGTTTACCAGCAGTTGCAACTTGTGGTTGTTGTGCTGCTGGTGCTGACGCGGCAGGCGCAGTTGGTGCGGCTGGTGCAGCTGCTGGAGCTTCTTCTTTTGCTTGTGGTTTTTGCTCTAATTTTAATGCGCGCACACCACCACGACCGGTTTCAAGCGCAATTTCAGCAAGCTCTTCTAATGATGGATCATCATCACGTGCCATAAATGTTTCTACTAACATCGGCACGTTAACACCTGTTACGACTTCCATATTATCTTTACCGTCTGCTACACGGTTAGCCGCATTGAATGGACTTCCACCCCAAGTATCCACTAAAAACAATACTTGGTCACAATGTGCTAATTCATTTGCTAACTTAACTTGGTATTTACCGATAATGGTTTCAGCGTTTTCGCCTGGCACAAACTCGATAAATGCAACATTTTCTTGTTCCCCGATCAACATTTCTGTTGTACGGAGCAACTGTTCTGCTGCAACACCATGTGTAGCTATGATAATAGCAATACTCATAGGAGCTCCTTAATTAATTTAATTGATAGATAAAATTTCAAATAGAGTATAAAGTGGGCGTAATTTTAAAGAAAAATGAAGAAAAGAGATATAACATAGATCACAAAATTGGAAAAAAAGATGATATTTTGTGGTTTATTTTATTGAAAAAATGTCTATTTCTGCGAAAAAAGTCGAGTGTTCGCAATTTTTTATCAACTTATTAACAATATTTATTTTAAATTTAAAAATAAATATCAAAGTTATTAATTTAAAAGCATAAAAAAATCTCCTGCTTTTGCTAAAACAGGAGATTTTCTA
>NZ_JAQIBB010000091.1:0-12643 GCF_027920745.1 Gallibacterium faecale
GTCTTTATAAAATTCAGCAAGCAGCCACCTTCGCGTGGCTGTGTGTTGAAACAGGTTCCCATATAGGGGGGGGGGTAGAACCAGCAAAACCGCAGCCACCTTCGCGTGGCTGTGTGTTGAAACGCTCCCAATGCTTGATTATTTAATAATCTTTTTTTGGCAGCCACCTTCGCGTGGCTGTGTGTTGAAACATTGTAACCTCTTTAGACCGTCTCCACCGGTTTAATCGGCAGCCACCTTCGCGTGGCTGTGTGTTGAAACAAATTCCATTTCCAAGCAGTTAAAGGCATCAATAGCAGCCACCTTCGCGTGGCTGTGTGTTGAAACACGCTGGAAAATTACGGCTTTATCAACGGGAGAAAAAGGCAGCCACCTTCGCATGGCAGTGTATTGAGAGATATATCTCCCCTAGCCCCTCTTGATAAAAGAGGTAAAAAATACCTAGTCATAAAAAAATAGCTGGCTAAACAGCACAGCTATCTTGATTAACGCAATGAAATTGATTGTTCTAGTTACTTACCATGGATAATTTCAGCAACTTCTACTTTACGATTTTCATAACGAGAACGGGTACAAGCATCCGCTGTGGCAATCGCTGCACGAGCAGCTTCACCGGTAAGCAATTTTTCAAACTCTGCTGATGGTTTCATACCATGCATAATATCGTTAAGGTATTTCATCTCTTTTTTCATCACAGAACTTAACCATAATGGTGTGCGTTTACCTGGGTGACCATATTGGATTGCGCCATCCATTTCTGTACCTGTATAAATACGAGTACGGTCATCATCTTCTTCTTGTGTTTCATGGATTAAGAAATGAGTTTCTTGCCCATCTACACGCAATGTACCACCACAATGATACATATCGAGCTTAATAGCGCCTTTTTCGCCTTGAATTAACACATAATGTTCTCCCCAGCGGAAAGCAGACCCCCACTCTAATACAGCAAATCGTCCATCTTCAAATTCCATATTTAGGAATAACATATCATCTTCATCACCAAATTGTTCGCCTTGATGTGCAACATTGCCGGCTGTCATCGTCACTGTTTTTGGCATTCCGCCCATTAAAAACTGTACACAGTCTAATTCATGGATATGGTGATACAGGTGGCCTCCTGATTTTGCTCTAATTTTTTTCCAAGAAATGCTTGGCTGTACATCTTCCCAACCATTACGTGCCGTATGGCAATATAAAACTTTACCAATAACACCTTGATTAATCAGTTCTTTTGCGTGGTGTACCCCATTAAAGAAGTTCATAATGTGCCCAGCCATAAAGATTACACCATTCTCTTCACAAGCACGCACCATCTCATCACAATCAGCATAACTTAATGCAATTGGTTTTTCGCAAAATACGTGTTTTTTATGTTTTGCTGCTAACAAAACGGGCTCTTTATGCAAATAATTTGGTGTTGCGACAATCACACAATCTACATCTTCACGACTCACTAACGCTTCTAAGCTATCAGCAGCATCGCAGTTCAATTCCGCTGCAATCGTCTTACCATTTTCTGGGTCATAAACTACGGTAACTTTTGCATCTTCATTCTCATTCATAAAACGAGCTAAATCCGCACCAAAATAACCCACACCGACAACGCCATATTTCACCATTTTTATACTCCTTGAGGATATTCAATCTAAATTCATTTGCTTATTTCACGGATCCTTCTGATAATCCACCCGCTATCTTATTTTGGATAAAACAGAAGAATAATACTGAAGGAAGAACCACTAAGACTGAAGCTGCCATCATATCGCCCCAATCTAAAATCTCTGCGCCATTTAATGAACGTAATGCCACGGCTACCGTCATTTTGCTGGTATCATTAACTAATATCAGCGCATAAAGGAATTCATTCCACGCATTGATAAAGGTATAAATGGCAGTTGCGACGATTCCTGGTGCAACTAACGGCAATACGATCTTGAAAAACACCGTAAATTTATTTGCCCCATCTATTTTTGCAGCTTCTTCTATTTCAATTGGTACTGTTTGAAAGAAGCCCACTAATAACCACACCGCATATGGCACACTGAATGAAAGGTAAACAATAACTAAGCCCAATGTCGTATTCGTTAATCCAACTTTTGCCATCACAATTGAATAAGGAATTGCCAGTAAAATGGGTGGGAAAATATAGGTAGTAATCAATACCTTAGACATAATTCTCCCTAATTTTGGAAAGAAACGTACAATCCCATAGGCCGCCATTGCTGAAATCACAGTCGCAATTAATGTTGTACTCAGAGCAATCACCAAGCTATTTTTGATGTTGATAATAAAATTTAAGTCATAAATCACATGGCGGTAATAATCCAACGTAAATACTTTTGGCCAGAAACTCGTTGGATCACCAGTTAATTCACCTTTCCCTTTAATTGATGAAATAATGATCCAGACAAGAGGGAATACTGCAATTACTGTTACTATCATCAAATAGGCATGCGAAATAACATTACCGAGGATCGATTTTTGCTTTTTCATGAATGTGCTCCTTCTTTTTCCCAACGGCTAATGACTTTGAAATAGATGAAACAGACTAGTAACAAGAAGATGAATAACAACACAGTAACCGCTGAAGAACGTCCTAACATTTTTGTACCCCATCCCATGTTGTACGCTAAGATCGGAATCGTCATTGTTGAGTTTGCTGGACCACCACCTGTCATTAAATAGATAATGTCAAAGTTGTTAAACACCCAAACCGTTCTTAATACAACTAATAACCCAACAACCACTTTAATATGAGGCAATGTGATATGGCGGAATACTTGCCACGCATTTGCGCCATCAATCCGAGCTGCTTCATATTGTTCTTGTGGTACGGTTTGTAAGGCAGAAAGCACATTCACCATAATTAATGGCGCACCAAACCAGATATTAACAAACACTAAACTCACAAAAGCCCAAGTGCTATCTGATAAGAAATGCGGCGCAACATCCATTAGGCCAAGTTTGACAATGATATTAGGCAAATAACCATAGACACCATTTAAAATCCATTGCCATGAAAAGGCGATAACAATCGTTGGAAATGCCCATGGAATAATGAGTAGGATTTTATATAACCACTGCAAATGACGGATTCGATTCAACGCCATAGCTAGTGAAAAGCCGACAAGAATTTGCCCCACTAAAGAAAAGACTGTCCATTTAATAGAATTTAAAAATGCCCACCAAAATGTTGGATCTCCTAATACCGCCCGATAATTATCGAATCCTACAAATTTGTAGTACGGCATAATCAAGTTTTTATTAGTAAAGCTATAAAAAATACTTGATAAAAATGGGTACACAAAAAGTGTAGAAACCACAATTAATGCAGGTAGTACAAAAATCCATCGGGTATAGTTTTTTGAAATCACGAACCCTCCCCTTCCCATTTTAATGGGAATGAAAAATCATCAAATCATTATTAGTTAGAAGGTGGGGTGTTATTCACCCCACTTTATCGACTATGGTGCAACCATTTCAAACAACTCATTTAGTTGTTTTTCGGCTCTTTCCGCAGCAACTTTTGGATCTGTACCATTCGCCACAATGTCTTGGAACATTGCTTCAATAATGTGTTGATTGGTTAATAGACCTCCTTGTACTGTTGGTCCGTGTTCATACCCAATCGCAGTTCCTTTTTCTACTGCAACAGAAATAACTTTTTCTGCATGGCTAAATTGTTTCACCATTGGGTTATTTGCATAGGCAGGATCATCTGAAATTCCCTTAATCGCTGGCAACATTCCTACTGGCACAGATTGTAAGAATTTAATATAACGATCTTTTTGATATAGTGTTTCAATAAAGGCTTTGCTAATTTCAGGATGTTTTGAAGTTTTCCAAACAACAAGTGGTACATTCGATGTTTCAATACCACGTTCTGGATCATTGACATTAATTTTTGGAATTGGGTATGCATCAATCTCGCCTAACAATTGTGGTGAATTTGTTTTTACCCCACCGATTTGGAATCCAGAGTTAAAATCAAATGCGGTTTTACCTTGATAATAAAGAGTAGCTTGTTTTAAAACATCATAATTGATCGCATCTTTTGGTGAAGTTTCTTTATACATTTTCACCCAATATTTGATGCCTTCTTGAGCCAATGGACTGGTTAAATCTGCTTTTAAATCTTTTGTTAATAAACTACCACCACCACTTCTCACATAAAGATTAAGGAAACGTGTTGCCATGAAGTCATTAGTTCCCATTGGCACGGACAAACCGTAAACGCCATCTTTTGTTAATACTTTTGCTGCTTGATAGAGTTCATCCCAAGTCTTTGGTACTTCCAAATTATGTTTTTTCAATAGATCCTTACGAATCCACATAACTTGAGCATGAGAATAAAGTGGTAAAGAGTAATTTTGTCCTTTAACCGTACCTTCACTAATTGCGGCCTCAGAGAATTTATCACGGCCAATTTTGTCAATTAAATCGTTGATTGGTAATAACGCACCAACATTAATCATTTCAACCACTTGGTTTGGTAATGCTGTACTCATATCTGGTACATTGCCTGAAGCAAACCCTGTTGTCCATTTAGTATAAAAGTCATTCCATGAGAACGTTTCTATCTTAATTTTTACTTTTGGATGTTCTTTCATAAACTCATTTGCAGCCTCTTGAATCACTTCTAAACGAGGACCTTGGGTAAATGAATGCCAAACAGTGATATTTCCTGCAAGTTCTGCAGCTAAAGCATTACTACTAAAGACGCTAGTACTTAAAACTACTGATGCACCAACCGTTAAAAGAGTTTTTAATTTCATAAAATGCTCCTTAATAAGAGAAAATTTAGAGAAGTGATTGCTCAGTTTCAGGATCAAAGAAATGTGCGCGTTTCATATCAAACGCTAAACTAATACTTTGTCCCATTTTGATTTACTGCCGAGAATGTACGATAGCTTTAATGCTTTGCTGCCCCACATCAAGATGCACAATATATTCAGCACCTAATAATTCAGCCACATTAACAGGTGCTGTAATCATTGCTTTTTGGTAACTCCCTAATAGCAATGGTTCGTTAGAAATATTTTCTGGTCTAATCCCTAAAATAACGTGTTTACCTTCCCATCCACGCTGTTCTAGCTCTGTATAATGTTCCTCAGGAATACTAAAGCTATAACCATCTTCCGTAATAAAATTGCCTTGCTGAACACGTCCACGTAAAAAATTCATTGTTGGCGCACCAATAAAACCTGCAACAAACAGATTATTCGGATGATCATAAATTTCTTTTGGTGAACCAATTTGTTGTACAACCCCAGCACTCATTACTACAATCCTATCTGCCATCGTCATTGCTTCTGTTTGATCATGGGTCACATAAACGGTAGTTGCATTCAACTTATTATGAATTCTGATAATTTCAGCACGCATATTACTGCGTAATTTTGCATCTAAATTAGAAAGCGGTTCATCCATCAAGAATACTTTCGGTGAACGAACAATTGTGCGACCTAACGCCACACGTTGTCTTTGTCCACCCGATAAGGCTTTTGGCTTACGATCCAATAAGGATTCTAATCCTAAGATTCTTGCAGCCTCTTTTACTTTTCGATCGATTTCCACTTTATCCACTTTGCGAAGCTTTAAGGCAAACGCCATATTTTCATAAACTGTCATATGTGGATAAAGGGCGTAAGATTGAAACACCATCGCAATATCACGATCTTTTGGTTCAACATCATTCACCAAACGATCATCAATATAAAATTCCCCTTCTGAAATATCTTCTAATCCAGCAATCATTCGTAATGTTGTTGATTTCCCACAACCAGAAGGACCAACTAATGCAATAAACTCTTTATCTGCAACTTCTAAGTTGAAATCTTTTACCGCTTCAAAGCCATTGCTATAACGTTTGTAAATGTGACTTAACGATAGTGTTGCCATAAGCCTTCCTTTTATCTATATCGCTCAAGATTTAACTGACAAGTTATAAAAAATGAGCTACTATTTACACAACCAAGAGATAAGACATCAGATGTCTTTAATTTAGAGATATGATGTCTTGTTTTGAATAAAATTTCTGCGATTAAGATCACAAAAATGAAAAAATTGGCAAAAAAAGCATCAAATTTAGCACTGCAAGAAGAAATTAAGCAGTTGATTCTGTCTAGAGGATTAAAAGCTGGCGACCTTATGCCTACGGAAAATGAGCTAATGACCCATCTTAATGTTAGCCGTTCTAGCTTGCGAGAAGCTGTTAAGTCATTAGAAGCATTACATATTTTAGATATTCATCATGGTGTTGGTACTTTTATTAGCGAGTCTTCTTTGACCCCTATGATCCAAAGTCTTGCTTTTCATACCCAGTTACATTTGCAAGACAATATGAAATATTTATTGGATATTTTAGACGTACGTGAAATTTTACAATATGGTTTTGCACCGCTTGCTATTGCTAAGATTAGTGATCAAGAGGTTGATGCTTTACAAGAGTTAAGCCTACAAATGAAGCAACGAGCAAGAGATGGCGAATATTCCACCGAGATAGAATACCAAATTCACTTACAAACCTATCAAGCGATTAAAAACCCTTTATTATCACAATATCTAGATGCTTTTTGGCAAATATTCCAATTACAAGAGGATAATTTGCCCGCCTCATCACTTACTCCAGAACAAATTGCGTTAAGTTATCAAGAGTGGGTTGATGCCGTAGAAGCGCGAGATATAAATCGCTTTCAGCATAGTGTTTTGCTCTATTTTCGTCATTTACGTCAACGAATTAATCCATAGGAGTGTTTATGAAAGATCTCAAGATTGCTTTAGTCGGCTGTGGATTTTTTGGACAACAACTTGCTGCTGCATTTTCTCAAGCATCAACTAAGTTGGTTGGCGTTACCGATTTACAAATTGGGTTAGCACAAGATCTCGCCAGTAAATATGATTCTACCGCTTATGCCGATCTACCTAGCTTATTAGCGCAACAATCTGTTGATTTGGTATTAATTGCCACTTATAACCACAGTCATCGTCAAATTGCTGAAATTGCGCTTCAACATGGCTGTGCTGTTTTTGTTGAATCTCCATTTACCATTACGCTGAATGATGCGGATGCCTTATTACAACTTGCCAAACAACAACAAACGACTATTTTTGTTGGTCACTGTTTACGAGTATTACCTGGATTACAGCAAGCAAAACAGATAATACAACAACAAAAATTGGGAAAAATGACTGTTGTGCGTGCGAATCGTCAGCGTTGGCTTGATCCTATTTTTCAGCCAAATTGGTGGAAAAATAATATTCAATTCACTGGTGGGAAATTATTTCACGAAATCCATGAGCTTGATTTATTAGGATGGCTAGTCGGTGAAGTAGAGTACGTTTTCGCACAATCGACTAATCGAGCCCATTTAGAAACACCTGATCACCACGATATCATTCAACTCTTATTACAATTTAAAAATGGGGTATATGGTTCCTTAGAAATGGGATCTGCTTATCATCTCTCTAAGTGGGATATTACTATCCATGGTGAACTCGGCTCTATGCTGATTAATTTTTTTACTTCCAGTGTTACCATTTCATTTGCTAATGGTCATCGCCAACAATTTAATATGTATGATGAATTTGAAGCGGATCTTTCTTTACGTGAAAGCAGCAAAGGCATTCAGAAATATGGCCAGCCAAATGAGCGTTGCCCTTATTGGCTCACTCGGGCGATTGAATTAGAAGCTGAAAGCGTTCTAACCCATTTACAGCAACAACAGCCGAGTGTACTTTGTGAATTACCTGCTAGAGCAATTTGTATCGCAAGTGCAGCAACTCAATCAATCAAAAATAAAACACTTACTGCGGTGAAATACTGTAACGAATAACCATCTAAAAATGCAAAAAGCTGTCAGAGTATCAGCCACTGACAGCTTTTTATATTTAATAAATTGGTATCAGAGCATTCCTACCACAATCGCAATAAATACCCACATCCCAAAATAATTATTATTTAAAAAGGCTTTAAAGCAAGCTTCACGTGCACGTAATTTAGTCATTTTACATTGATAAATGAAATGTGCAGCAGCAATGGCTAACACAATAAAATACCCTGTATTTAACTCTTTCTCTTGCCCCAGATAAATTAGTAGCAACAAAGCGATAAATTGAAGTAACGCAATGATTTTATTGTCATATTCTGCAAATAAAATTGCAGTCGATTTTACACCAATACGCAAATCATCATCACGATCCACCATCGCATATTGTGTATCGTATGCAATCGTCCACGCTAAATTAGCCAGAAATAGAATCCAACAATCTAATGGTAAGCCTGACAAAGTTGCGCCATACGCCATCGGAATTGACCAACCAAACGCTGCGCCTAAAAAGAGTTGTGGTAAATGAGTATAGCGTTTCATAAATGGGTAGATAAACGCTAATAAAACCGCAATAACCGATAACCCAATAGCATAGAAATTTAACTGTAATACTAATAAAAAGGAGCAAAAAACTAAGACAAAAAATAGTATTTTTGCTTCTAATTCGGTTACCGCACCTGTTGCTAGAGGGCGTTGTTTAGTACGTTTAACTTGTCCATCAATATGACGATCCGCATAATCATTAATGACACATCCTGCTGAACGCATAAAGACAACGCCTAATACAAAGATTAATAAAATTTTAAGATCAGGAAAACCACCTTTTGCCAGCCATAAAGCCCACAAAGTTGGCCATAATAACAATAAAGAACCAATTGGTTTATCTAAACGCATTAACTGCGCATAACTAACCAATTTTGTAGAATGTATCGATCCAATCATGATTGGCAAGGACAAACTTTTACTACTAAATTACTATTTTCTACTAATGAAATCATTTCGCCTGGTAATGGACGATCTGTAAATAGGTAATCAAACATTGTAATTGACCCTAAACGCACCATTGCTCGACGAGAGAATTTAGAATGGTCAGTCACTAAAATACTGGTACGAGAACTTTCAATAATCGTACGTTTCACTTGGACTTCATGATAGTCATAATCTAAGAGAGAGCCATCATGATCAATCGCACTAATCCCCAAAATACCGAAATCTAAACGGAATTGGGAAATAAACTCCATGGTCGCTTCACCAATAATTCCACCATCAGGACGTAGACCACCACCAGCAATAATAATTTGGAAACTCTCTTTCTCCATTAAAATATGAGCTGCATTTAGGTTATTGGTCACAATGCGTAAATTTTCATGATTCAATAAAGCACGCGCGACAGCTTCCGCTGTTGTACCAATATCAATAAAAAGAGAAGAACCATTAGGAATTTGTTCAGCGACACATTTTGCTACCCAATCTTTTTCTTGGCATAACAATGTTTTACGTGAGGCATAATCACTATTTTCTGAAGTTGATGGTGAAGCTGCTCCCCCATGATGACGGCGAATTTCATTTTTTGCCGCTAATTCATTTAAATCTCGTCGAATTGTTTGAGGACTGACATCTAATTCTGCAACCAACTCTTCAGTACTGATATAACCGTGCAATTTGACTAATTCGATAATACGGTTATGGCGTATTGCTTGTTTCATAACTACCTCACGTTAAGTGACTATTCGCTGTCATTCTACTAAAAATCACTATCTTTTCATTAAATTTTTGTGAAAAATCATCATGATTTATGTTTATGATAGAAAAGATTTACCCCGGCTAAAAAGCATCCACTTAATAATCCTGCAATATGTGCACTATTTCCCATAGATAATCCAATTAAAGGGGAAAAGAATCCACTTACAATCCCAATAATCAGAAACCAACTAAACCCTGCTGGCACAACAAAACGCTTTGAGCGATCAAATTTACTCTCAACCCACACATATCCGAGTACAGCATAAACCACACCAGACAATCCAAAGAATGCAGGACCAGATGCAAAATATTGGGCAAATCCGCTCACTATCCCAGAAAAGAGATAGATAAATAAAATGGTTTTAATTCCTTGATAACGTTCAATCAATCCCGCAAAAATCCACCACCATAATAGATTAAATAATAGATGAGCGAAGGAAAGGTGTACTAAGGTATGCGACCAATAACGCCAAATTTCCGCAACCTGAAACGGTGACTCTGGGAAATGGAAATAAATGAAGATTTCCTCACTATTAACCAATGTCCCGCCATAAATTCCAACACATAATAATGTAATCAAAAAAGTGAATTTTGCAGATAATATTTGTTGCCAATGAAGTTGAGCAAATACCTGAGAAAAGGGTGTAATAATTTGTTTAAAAGAAAGTGTAGTACCACTTTGCCATTCTACTTGATTAAATTCAGCATCATTAGGATTCTGCATAAACCATTTTGCAATAGGCTGTATCTGTTCAATGACTTGAGGTGAATCTTCGACGAGAAATAGATGAAAATATTCGTTTTCTTGTTGGATCTCAATTTGATACTGATATTGCTGCTGAATGATCTGTTGAAAGCGTTTCGCTAGTGCGAGTTGCGTACTACTAAAAAGATAATGCATTTGGCTAATCCTAGAGGTGAACTATAAAATCCGTTATACTGTTGTTCACCATTTTTACTAATTTATGATGATGTATGCGCAAAAAAAATAATTTTCCCGAAGGCTTTTCTAAATTTTCTTGGGCAATCGCTATTTTTTGTATTCCAGCTTTATTATGGCCTTTATCTTTATTACTTTCTCCTAGTTTAAAACAGAATCCAAATTTAAGTGAAATGGCGTTCACTAATATGTCGATTTTTATGTGGAGCTATCCATTACTCTTATTTATCTTAGCTCGCATCATTTATAAATTACATCAGCGTAAACCTAAATTTGCTGCCTATGTATTGGCTATCTGTTTTATCTTATTTTATCTTGCTGTGTTACTTATTGCAGTCTATGGTTTTCAGGCTTAATTAAGGAACTCAATCATCTGTTTAAAAGCAGCTATTCTCACAGTATCTGTTTCAAACATAATTTCGTGTTTAGCACCAGCAATTTCAATAATCTGCGCAGAAGGTGAACAAGCAAAGAGTTTATTCACCTTCTTAGTAGAAACAATGGATTCTTCCCCTGATTGCAAAATTAATACTGGAACCTGAATTTTAGTCACTAATTTAGGTAATTTCTTAAATGCCATAATAATCCGATGAACCCAACCAAAAGTAGGCCCACCTAATCGAATTTCTGGATAACGTGCTGCCATTTTATTCATAAAGTTTAATCTTGCTGCACTATGCGTTAAATCTGTCGTGGCAATATCTGCTGCTTTATATGGCCCTTTAGTAAAAATATAACGTCCAGAGAATCCAAACAATACCATTAGCATAACAACAATTTCATCTCTTAAGGCGGTTTCTTCTCGTAATCCAAGAAAAGGAGAGGATAAAATCACTTTATCAATATTATGTGGATAAGTCGCTAAATAGTATGTTGCTAATAATCCACCCATAGAGTGGGCAAATAATACCTGCTGTTGGTAAGACTTTTGTTGCAGAATATGTTGAATCACTAAATCCATATCATCAATATAATAACGGAATTCATCAATATAGCCTTTATGCTTATCCGCTAATAAACGAGATGAAAACCCTTGTCCTCGATGATCAAATAATAAAACATCATATCCTTGTTGATAAAAGTCGTAGCCAATTTCACTCCATTTAGCAATATTCTCCCCACGACCATTTACCAAAATGATCAATTTTGTATGCGTTGGATTCACTAAATAACGATAAGCTAACTGTTGTTTGGCATTTGCAGCTAAGTAATTAATAGGAAATTGTTCTACAAAGGGTAATAACTCTTGTTCTACAAATTGATCGAATTGGTCTTCTCTTGGCAACAGCATGATAATCTCAAATATGACTTAACAACGATATAATTTATTGTATCTTGGCTAAAAACATAGATACAAATAAAGCCCAGCGTCATAGTATAAAAAATATGACTAGCTGAGCCAAGATTATTACTGTAATTCACCCGAATTACTTTTTATATCGTCTAAATGTATCTTATTTCGCAAATAATTTTGTTAAATGTGCTTTATATTCAGCGATATGCTGATCCACATTTGGATTTTTGATCACATCATTACAAATAAATGTTGGTAATGCGCTAATACCTAAAAACTCATTTGCTTTTCTGAAATGGAGATATACCCCATCAACGCCCTTACCTTCAAAAAAATCACCTTCACGCTCAAAAGCCTCAATTGGCGCATTCCAAGTTAAAGACAGCATATGTTGGCGACCTTGCAATAAACCACCTGTACCATAGCCCTCAGTTGGATTAACACGGTGACGACCATCGCTTTGATAAAGTTTACCATGGCCAAATGTGAAAACTTCATCAATATATTTTTTCACAATCCATGGTTCACCCATCCACCAACCCGGCATTTGCCAGATAACAACATCCATCCAAACAAATTTTTCAATCTCTTGTTCAATATCATAACCAGCATCAATTACAGTTTCTTTTACGTCATGTCCTAATGCGACTAAAGTCTCTTTTGCTGTATTATGCAAAGTTGCATTTAATTGGCCTTGAGAATGGCCAAAGGCCTTGCCACCATTGAGTAATAAAATTTTCATTTAACCCTATCCTTATTTTAATATTTTACGAAGAAATCTTTTCTTTTTCCCAAAAACAAGACCCGCCTAAAAAGACGGGTCTTATTCATTTA
>NZ_JAQIBB010000092.1:0-12632 GCF_027920745.1 Gallibacterium faecale
CATTTTGAATAAAATTTATTGTTATCTAATTAAACCGAAAATGGGTATTTAATTGCTGGATATGATTGATAGTTACGAACTTTAAAATCTTCTAATGTTACCCAGGTTTCTAAATCTTCCAACGTTTTAATATCTGGATTAATTTCCAACTGTGGCAACGGTAACGGTTCACGTTTTAATTGCACATTTTGCATTAAATCTAATTGATCTTCATAAATATGTGCATTCACAATTTTATGAAATGCTAATCCCGGTTTATTCCCAGTAATTTGAGCGATCAGCGCTAATAGAGTAAACACTTGGACTTGATTAAAAGTTAAGCCTAATGGCACATCACAAGAACGTTGGTAACTAGTCAAATATAGGGTATCTCCCAATAGTGAGAAAGTATGCGTGTGCATACATGGACGTAAGCAACCTTGTTCAATTTCCCCTGGATTATAAAAAGTTAAGATCTCACCACGATCATCAATTTTTTTACTTAAGTTAGCGACAATTTTCTTTAATTGATCTACGCTTTCTCCATTAGGTTTACGCCATTCTCGTCCTTGTACACCATAGACGCGGCCCATATCATCTTCCCCAGTACGATAGGGATTAGCCAACCAAGCTTCATTTTCATTAGCGTTTGCATCCCATGTTTTTGTCCCTAAACGGCGAAAATCTGCTGCACTACGGTAACCACGGATGTAGCCTAATAATTCTGCAATTGCTGCTTTCCAAAAGCTTTTACGAGTGGTAATCAATGGGAATTGATTATTCCCCACATCATAAGTTAAGTCCGCATTAATCACTGTTAAACAACGCTTTCCTGTACGTTTATTTTCGACCCATTGTCCTTCATCAATAATACGCTGACACAGTTCAAGATATGCTTTCATCGTTGTTTTCCTTTGTGTTGATATGCGAACCAGATTAGCCCTAAACCAATTAAAATCATTGGGGTAGATAGGATCTGTCCCATTGAAATTTCGTGTCCAAAGTATAACCCTAACTGCGGATCTGGTTCACGGAAAAACTCCACAATGAAACGGAATATACCGTAACAAAATAAAAATAAACCAGAGACCGAAGCTGCTGGTCGTGGTTTACGAATAAATAGATTTAGGATAATAAATAAAACTACTCCTTCTAAAAAAGCTTCATAGAGTTGTGATGGATGGCGAGGAAGATAACCACCAGATGGAAAGAGTACCGCCCAAGGCACATCCGTTACGCGTCCCCATAATTCATCATTAATGAAATTACCAATACGCCCCATACCTAAACCAAATGGGATTAATGGTGCAACAAAATCAGCAACCACAAAAAACTGGCGTTTTTGAGCTCTTGCAGTTAACCACATCGCAGTGATTACTCCAATTAAACCACCATGGAAAGACATTCCGCCTTCCCAAACACGGAATAAATAGGCTGGATCACTTAAAAATAGATCGAATTGATAGAAGAGGACATAACCAATCCGCCCACCTAGAAACACTCCAAGAAAACCATTAAAAAGTAAATTATCAAATTGATCTACTGTCCAACCACTATTCGCTTGTTTAACACGGCGAATACCTAACCAACGGGCAAATAAGAAACCAATAAGATACATTAAGCCATACCAACGTAACGCAATTGGTCCAAGTGAAAAAATAACAGGATCAAACTGTGGGTAAGTCAAAAACTCCGTATTCATATCGTTCCTTTATTGATTAATTTTTATTTGAAGCACATATCTATTGCAATCACAACCAAAAGTGCCGCAAAGTAACGTTTTAATACTGGTACTGGCAATTTATTGGTTGTCGTTGCACCAAGTTTAGAGGTGAAAAATGAGGTCAATGTAATGCCCACTACTGCAGGCAAATAAACATAACCTAGTGAAAATTCTGGCATATTAGTAACATTCCAACCACCAACAATAAAACTAAACATACCAGACAAACCTAATAACATTCCACAAAAGGCTGATGAACCAATCGCTTTTCTCATATCTACCCCACGAGAATTCAAGAACGGCACAATAAAACCACCACCGCCAATTCCCGCCGCACTAGACGCAATCCCAATTAAGATTCCACCAATTACACACGCTGTTTTAGTTAGTGTTTTTGTAACTTCTCTTGGCTTAATAGAAATCACCATTTTTGCAGCCAAATAGACCACTAAACAGGCGAAAATTTTACTGGCAATCGATTTATCTAATTTGCCAATAAATAATCCTGAAATAAATACACTTATCATAATCACAGGTGCAAGAATCTTAACTGCATCCCATTGGATATTACCTAATTTATGGTGTCGTTGTGCGGAAGAAACCCCCGTTATCACAATGGTCGCAAAAGATGTTCCTAACGCAGAAGACATCACTAACTCATTAGGTACACCTGCCATTGGTAACAAATACACTAAAATAGGAACAATGATCAGCCCACCGCCAATCCCAAATAGACCTGCAAGAAAACCGACTAATGCTCCGACAACGATACAAATAGAAAATATCGTTAACATATTTAACCCCTTACTTTATTGAATGGGCGTTTTTGGTATTTACCTGACGTTGATTTTCTCTCCGTATAGATTCGTCTATTTTCATTGACTGAATTAGCCTGATTAGCTAACTCTTTCTCATTAAATAAAATAGAGGCAAATTCCTTCATCACTTTACGATATACATCCCGTTTGAAAGATACGACTTGTCTTACTGGATACCAAAAACTTACCCAACGCCATCCATCAAACTCTGGCGATGCACTCGTATTAACATTAATTTTATTTTCAGGACTGGTGAGTTGTAGCAAAAACCAACGTTGTTTCTGCCCGATACAGACTGGTCGAGAATCAAAGCGAATAAGACGTTTAGGTAATTTATAACGCAACCACTGTTTTGAACTATAAATAATTTTTACATCATTTTGGGTTAAACCAACTTCTTCAAAAAGCTCTCGGTACATTGCCTGTTCTGGGGTTTCACGTGGATTAATCCCACCTTGAGGAAATTGCCAAGAATTTTGATTGTAACGTTTTGCCCAAAAGACTTGTCCCTTTTGGTTACAAATAACAATACCGACGTTAGGACGATAACCGTCGAAATCGATCACTAGCGACAACCTTAAATATTAAACATTTCATTGATAAATATGGCGTTGATTGTTTCATAATATTGGCTTTTTCTCAAGTTCCACATTGCCATAAATAGTGGCTTTAAAACAAGATTTCTCTCCCCTGGCGATCTGATTTCTCTTTCAATTTGTGCTACCATTAATTCGTATTATGATGAAAAAGAGAAAGAAAATGCCCAAACTCACTATCAAACCTTTTTTGCAAAAAATGCTTGCACTAGGCAAGTTATGGTGGAGTGTGCATTATAAAAAGTTAATAAAAATCTTTATTTCTCTATGTTCGATCGGCGTAGTTGTCTTAGTTTCTATTGATATGGGCATTAGTTATTGGGTGCGAGATCGAATTTATCACGATATTAACCAACTCCCTTATCGCCCTTATGGATTAGTATTAGGCACGGCTAAATATTTCAAAAATAACACATTAAATTTATTCTACTATAACCGTCTATCCGCTGCGGAACAGTTAATAAAACACCATAAAGTAGATTACTTATTACTAAGTGGTGATAATCGGACTATGCAATACAATGAACCACAACGTATGTTTAAAGACCTCCTTAAAATGGGAGTGCCTTCTCAAACAATGTATTTCGATTATGCGGGTTTCCGCACATTAGACTCTGTTATTCGTGCAGATAAAATTTTTAATGCGCAGTCTTTAACCATTATTACCCAGAGTTTCCACTGTGAACGTGCTTTATTTATTGCCAAACACTATGATTTAGATGCGATCTGCTTTGAAGCCGATTATCCGCAGGGATATACAATGGTACGTATTCGTGAGTTTTTCGCCAGAGTACAAGCGGTATTAGATATTCTATTAGGTAAGCAGCCTTATTTTTTAGGCAAGCCAGAACCTTTGCCACCACCAATTTTACCACCTTATGATCAATAAGTTTTTCCCAATAAAACCGATCAAATACTAGCATTTAGCTATTGTTCTCTGCTTGAGAAAAAACGATAATAGCACCCTTATTTTTAGGTGATAGGACAATGATTAGTTATATTCTTTTAATTATTAGCACAGCACTAATTAATAACTTTGTGCTAGTAAAATTCCTTGGGTTATGCCCTTTTATGGGGGTATCAAAAAAAGTTGATACTGCAGTAGGTATGGGATTAGCAACCACATTTGTATTAACGGTGGCTTCTCTTGTTGCCTATCTGGTGGATCACTATATTTTATTACCACTGAATGCCATCTATCTCCGTACATTGGTATTTATCCTGGTGATTGCTGTTGTTGTGCAATTTACTGAAATGGTGATTAATAAAACTAGCCCAACGCTCTATCGCCTATTAGGTATTTTCTTACCATTAATCACCACTAATTGTGCGGTACTCGGTGTTGCATTATTAAATGTAAATCTCGCACATAATTTTATCCAATCCGTTATTTATGGTTTTGGGGCAGCATTAGGCTTTTCTTTAGTTTTGGTACTCTTTGCCGCAATGCGTGAACGTATCGAAGCAGCTGATGTTCCCTTTCCATTTCGTGGTGCATCTATCGCCTTAATTACTGCTGGGTTAATGTCTGTCGCCTTTATGGGCTTTAGTGGATTAGTGAGAGTCTGATGTCTGCTTGGTTGTTATCATTATCACCGTATGCCTGGATCTTAATTAGTGTTGCACTATTAGCACTAATTTTTGGTGCAATTCTTGGCTTTTCCTCTATTAAGTTGAAAGTCGAATCAGATCCCATTGTCGATAAAATTGATGCTTTACTACCACAAAGCCAATGCGGGCAATGTGGTTACCCAGGTTGTCGCCCCTATGCTGAAGCGATTGCTAATGGTGATGTCATCACCAAATGTGTCCCAGGCGGACAACCTTTAGTAGAAAAATTAGCTGATTTATTAGGTGTTGAAGCACCACAAGGTGTCTTTGAAGAAGAACATGTTGCTAAAGTCGCATTCATCCATGAAGAGATGTGCATTGGTTGCACCAAATGTATCCAAGCCTGCCCTGTTGATGCCATTATAGGGGCCAATAAAGCGCTACATACTGTAATTCCTGATCTTTGTACGGGTTGTGAGTTATGTGTTGCACCTTGTCCAACCGATTGTATTACGATGGAAAAAGTTAAACCAACCTTAGATTCGTGGAATTGGAAATACGATCAAAAGCTAATTATCCCTATTGTTGAAGTGCAAGAGACTGCTGCGGAAACTAAGGTAAAAAACTAGGAAAGTCAAAATGTTAGATGATGTATTAACCCGAATAAAACAAAATCGGTTGTGGGATTTTCCTGGTGGTATCCATCCGCCTGAGATGAAACACCAGTCAAACGGCACAAAGCTTTCCACGTTAAAACAACCTGATACTTATTACATTCCACTTAAGCAACACGCTGGGAATGCGGGACAGCTTTTAGTTAAAGTTGGCGATTATGTATTAAAAGGGCAACCACTAACTCAAGGTGAAAACTATCGTACCCTCCCTGTTCATGCGCCAACTTCTGGAACTATTATCGCCATTGGTGATTATGCTTCATCACATCCATCTGGCTTAATGGAAGCTACCATTACTTTACAAGCAGATGGTAAAGATCAATGGTGTGAACGCCATCCAATTGAGGATTTTCTCACCGTTCCACCAGAACAATTAATTAAAAAAATTTACCAAGCTGGCATCGCAGGACTAGGTGGGGCCGTTTTCCCAACTGCCTCTAAAATTTCAAGTGCGGAAAATAAAGTTAAACTATTGATTATTAACGGTGCAGAATGTGAACCCTATATCACCTGTGATGACCGTCTAATGCGAGATCGAAGCCATGATATCGTCGAGGGTATTCGCATTTTACGTTATATCTTACGCCCTGAAAAAGTCATTCTCGCTATTGAAGATAACAAACCAGAAGCTGTGGCAGCAATGCAACAAGCATTGGACGGTGCGAATGATATTGAAATTCGTGTGATCCCAACTAAATATCCTTCTGGTGCAGCGAAACAACTTATCCAAGTACTGACTGGATTAGAAGTACCTAATAATGGGCGTTCTTCACAAATTGGCGTATTAATGAATAACGTCGCTACTGCATTTGCGATAAAAAAAGCGATTATTAATGATGAACCACTAATCCAACGTGTCGTCACCTTAACGGGTGATAAAATTCCACAACCAAAAAATGTCTGGGTACGCATTGGTACACCGATTTATCATTTATTGACTCAAGCTGGCTATCAATATGATGAGCGTTTCCCCGTATTTATGGGGGGACCAATGATGGGCTTTATTTTGCCTAATTTAAATTCACCTGTAACCAAAGTCACTAACTGTTTAATTGCCCCAGATCATTTTGAATACCAACCGCCACCAGCGGAACGAAACTGTATTCGTTGTTCAGCCTGCTCTGATCACTGCCCATTAAAATTAATGCCACAGCAACTCTATTGGTTTGCGCGTAGTGAAGATCATCAAAAATCTAAAGAATACAATCTTAAAGACTGTATTGAGTGTGGTATTTGTGCTTATGTTTGCCCAAGTAATATCCCGCTTATTCAATATTTCCGTCAAGAAAAGGCGAAAATTGCCGAACTTGATTTAAAAGCAAAACTAGCAGAAGAAGCTAAACAACGTTTTGAGGCAAAACAAGCCAGAATGGAACGGGAAAAACAAGAACGTGATCGCCGTACCCAACAAGCCGCTGAAGCTCGCCGTGCTGAAATGGCAAAACAACAAGGTGTTGATCCTGTTCAAGCTGCACTAGAACGTATTCATCAAAAACAAGCAGAAAGCAATACACCAGAAAAACCTACCATTAGAACAATTACAGGTGCTAATGGCGAAATTCTGCCTGATAACAGTGATATTATGGCAGCAAGAAAAGCGCGCCGTTTAGCCAAACAAGCACAAACAACTCAGCCAGAAGTGGCGGAGAGCACAACTGATAGTGTTACTAATGATAAGCAGGCTGCGATTACAGCAGCGATTGCCCGTGCTAAAGCGAAAAAAGCACAACAACAAGCCGCCGATTCAGTCGTGCCACAAGCTGACAACACCGCTAATAGTGAAACGAGTGCAACCGCTGAAACTGATCCACGTAAAGCTGCGATTGCAGCAGAGATTGCCCGGGCTAAAGCGAAAAAAGCACAACAGCAAGTAGCCGATTCAGTCGTGCCACAAGCTGACAACACGGCTAATAGCGAAACGAGTGCAACCGCTGAAACCGAACCACGTAAAGCTGCGATTGCAGCAGCGATTGCCCGAGCTAAAGCGAAAAAAGCACAACAGCAAGCAGCCGATTCAGTCGTGCCACAAGCTGACAACACGGCTAATAGCGAAACGAGTGCAACCGCTGAAACCGATCCACGTAAAGCTGCGATTGCGGCAGCGATTGCCCGAGCCAAAGCGAAAAAAGCACAACAGCAAGCAGCTGATGCAGTAGCACCACAAGCTGACAACACCACTAATAGCGAAACGAGTACAACCGCTGAAACCGATCCACGTAAAGCTGCGATTGCTGCAGCGATTGCCCGAGCCAAAGCGAAAAAAGCGCAACAGCAAGCAGCCGATTCAGTAGCACCACAAACTGACAACACCGCTAATAGCGAAACTACTGCAACTGCTGAAACTGATCCACGTAAAGCTGCGATTGCGGCGGCGATTGCCCGAGCCAAAGCGAAAAAAGCGCAACAGCAAGCAGCCGATTCAGTAGCGCTACAAGCTGACAACACGGCTAATAGCGAAACTGCTGAAACTGATCCACGTAAAGCTGCGATTGCAGCGGCGATTGCCCGGGCTAAAGCGAAAAAAGCAGAACGAGAAGGAAAACAAAATAATGTTTAGAATAGCAAGTTCACCTCATGTTCATTCCACCAGTTTAACCACCAAAGTGATGTTATGGGTTATCGTGGCGATGATTCCTGCTATTATTGTCCAACTTTATTACTTTGGCTTTGGAACACTCATCCAAATCAGCCTCGCAATTATTTTTGCCATTTTCTTAGAATGGGCAGTAACACGTCTTCGTGGAAAGCGACATTGGACAGATCTTTCTGATTTAAGCGTGGTATTAACCGCATTAATTTTAGCGGTAGCTATTCCGCCTTATGCCCCTTATTGGCTTATTTTATTAGGTACATTTTGTGCGGTTATTTTGGGGAAACACGTATATGGTGGGTTAGGACAAAATCCTTTTAATCCAGCTATGGTAGGTTATGCAATCTTATTGGTTTCTTTCCCTGCACAAATGACTGCATGGGCATTACCTAATCATCTGTTACTTGAGTCTACTAGCTTCCATGACGCTTATTTATTAATTTTCCAAGGTGTTAGCAGCGATGGTTATAGCTTACATCAATTAACATCAACCATTGATGGTGTAACCCAAGCAACACCATTGGATAGTGTGAAAACTGGGGTAAAAAATCACCTTGAATTAACTCATATTGCCGCTTCTCCCATTTTCCAACACAGCCAATGGCAACAAATCTTTACTGTGCCAATGGGCATTGGTTGGTGGCAAGTTAATTTAGCTTTCTTAGTGGGTGGTATATTCCTGATCTGGAAAAAAGTGATCCATTGGCAAATTCCAGTTGCTTTATTAGTCACCCTAACCCTATTTAGTACTGTAACTTGGTTAATTGCTCCGACAACGTTCCCATCTCCACTATGGCAACTCTTCTCTGGTGCCACAATGTTTGGTGCATTCTTTATTGCTACTGACCCAGTTACCGCATCGATTACACCTCGAGGAAAACTATTATTTGGGGTGTTAGTTGGAACATTACTCTACGTGATCCGTTTTTATGGCGGTTACCCTGATGGTGTTGCTTTTGCCGTGTTACTTAGCAACATTTGTGTTCCCCTTATCGATCACTACACTCGACCACGCTTATACGGTCGTTAAGGAGAGAAAATGGCAACAATAAAACGAACAACGATCAATTATGCCTTGATCTTAGGCTTGGTTGCTTTAATCTGCACCCTGATTACTTTAGCAATGTATTTTCTCACTCAAGGACGTATCCAACAAGCGATGGATAATCATCAACGCCAATTACTTGCTGAAGTATTACCTAAAAATTTTGCCACCAATAATTTATTAGCAGCCTGCTATCGTCCTACTGAGAAGAGTGGTTTACAGAATATCTCTCGCCTCTATTTAGCAAAACAACAAGATAAAGTGGCAGCTTATTTGTTTGAAACTACTGCCCCTGATGGCTACTCTGGCGATATTCGTATTTTGGTGGCGGTTACGCCAGTTGGACAAGTTTTAGGTGTACGTATCCTAGAACATCATGAAACACCGGGATTAGGGGATAAAATTGAAACCCGTTTGTCTGATTGGATTTATGCTTTTACCAATAAATACTTTAAAGTTGAAGAAAGTGATAAATGGGCAGTAAAGAAAGATGGTGGTGATTTTGACCAGTTTGCTGGTGCGACAATTACCCCACGTGCAGTAGTCAATGCAGTAAAAAAAGGACTACTCCAGTTTTTAGCACAGCCATTTGTGTTTAATCCTGAACAATTTACTACTTGCCAATAGTGAGAATATCGTTATGCATCATGGTTCATCAATAACTGACAACCTTGCTACTGAAAATAAACAAACTTCGGTTTGGAAAACATTATTTTGGCAAGGTGTATGGAAAAATAACTCCACATTAGTTCAACTGTTAGGATTATGCCCTTTGTTGGCAGTATCCAATACTGTTGCTAATGCGTTAGGATTAGGTCTTGCGACTATGTTAGTGCTTATTTGTACTAATAGCGTGGTTTCACTTTGTCGCCATCTCATTCCAAAAGCCATTCGTATTCCTATTTATGTGATGATTATTGCCTCAACCGTAACGATCGTACAATTAATTATGAATGCTTATACCTATTCACTTTATCAATCATTAGGGATTTTCATTCCTTTGATCGTGACTAACTGTATCGTCATTGGGCGTGCTGAGGCTTACGCATCTAAAAATCCTGTATTACATTCAATGTTTGATGGTTTTTCTATGGGCTTAGGAATGACATGCAGCTTAGTTGCACTAGGAGCATTACGTGAAGCCATTGGTAACGGCACACTCTTTAGTGGTATGGAAAACTTATTTGGTGAATCAGCGAAAGCACTGAAAATTACTCTATTTCATACCGATAGCCATTTTCTATTAGCCATTCTCCCACCAGGCGCATTCCTAGGATTAGGCATATTACTTGCGATTAAAAATATCATTGATCGGAAAAAATCATGAATCAGCAAAAAAGAATTGAGATCTTAACCCGATTACGTGCAGCAAATCCGCACCCAACTACCGAGTTACAATATAGCTCGCCTTTTGAATTACTAATTGCAGTAATTTTATCTGCTCAAGCCACTGATGTTGGCGTAAATAAGGCAACAGCAAAATTCTTCCCAGTTGCTAATACGCCACAAGCTATACTTGATCTTGGTCTAGAGGGCTTAAAAAGTTATATCAAAACGATCGGCTTATATAATAGTAAAGCCGAAAATATTATGAAAACCTGTCGTGATCTAGTCGAAAAACATCAAGGTCAAGTACCCGAATCAAGAGAAGCATTAGAAGCCCTTGCTGGTGTTGGTCGAAAAACCGCTAATGTCGTTCTTAATACTGCATTTGGTTGGCCAACTATTGCTGTTGATACCCATATTTTTCGTGTATCTAACCGTACTGGTTTTGCTCCCGGCAAAGATGTTATCGCTGTAGAGAAAAAATTACTCAAAGTTGTGCCAGATGAATTTAAAGTAGATGTTCATCATTGGCTTATTTTGCACGGACGCTATACCTGTGTCGCACGTAAGCCTCGCTGCGGAGCTTGTCTAATTGAAGATCTCTGCGAATTTAAACAAAAAACAGAATATTAATGGGAGGAATAAAATGACAAGCTCAACTGAAAGACAAACTTGGTCTAGTCGACTGACTTACGTGCTTACTGTTGCTGGGGCAACGGTAGGCTTTGGTGCTACTTGGCGTTTCCCTTATTTAGTAGGTGAAAATGGCGGTGGTGCCTATGTATTTTTATTTTGTATTGCGATGCTGTTAATTGGAATTCCAATGATTCTTGTGGAGAATGTTATTGGACGGCGTATTCGTGTTAATGCTATCGATTCTTTTAGTGGAAAAATTCAAAATAAACCGATTCCAAGCTATTGGAAACTGGTTGGTTACCTCAGTATCTTAGGGGCATTTTGTATTATGGCCTATTATATGGTGCTAGGTGGCTGGGTGATTAACTACATTGTGAGCTTATTCAGTGGCAGCCTTGAAATTAGTCAACCTATTACAGCAGAGGTCACTAAAAACTTTTTCCAAACTACGGTTATGGATGATCCTATCTCGATCAGTTTTTATACCTTTTTATTTGTCTTAGTCAATTACATTATCCTCGTTAAAGGGGTCATTGATGGAATTGAAAAGTCCGTTAAGTATTTGATGCCATTGTTGTTTATTTTTCTTATCTGTATGGTTGTGCGTGATATTACGCTCCCAGGCGCTTGGGAAGGAATTGTGTTCTACCTCAAACCCGATTTTTCTAAAATTACGCCACAACTCTTTGTCTTTGTATTAGGGCAAGTTTTCTTTGCATTAAGCCTTGGTTTTGGCGTTATTGTTACCCTCTCTAGCTATCTCAAGAAAGGCGAAAACCTCGTACAAACTGCGGTCATCACTGGCTTTGTGAATACGATTATTGCTGTGCTTGCAGGGTTTATGATCTTTCCATCTCTTTTTACATTCGGTATTGCGCCAAATTCTGGACCAACCTTAGTATTCCAAAGCTTACCGATTGTTTTTTCTCATATGTGGGCAGGAAAATTTTTCGCTATCATTTTCTTTAGTTTATTGCTGATTGCTGCTCTGACCACTTCACTCACTATTTATGAAGTGATCATTACTGCTATCCAAGAAAAAACGAAGATCAATCGTCGCTTGGCAATTCTCATTGTATTGGGAGTAATCTTTATTCTTGGTAATGTGCCATCTATTCTAAGTTATGGTCCATGGCATGATATTCAGATCATTGGTAAAAATATCTTTGATGCTTTTGATTTTGTTAGTGGCAATATTCTGTTTATGCTTACTGCGCTATTCTGTGCCATTTTTGTTGGCTATGTGATGAAAGATGAAGCAAAACAAGAATTACGTTTAGGTGAAAATTCAAAATTAGCTGGATGGTGGTTTAACTATGTGAAATATGTAGTACCACTCGTTATTATTGTAATTTTTATTAGTAATTTACTTTAAGTTTTGCTGGCATATCTATCTCTAGAGGTACGCCAGCATTTGTATACTTAATGACACAATCTATTTCATAATTATTTAGATATATTTCTCTCTCTAATTACGATTTAGGTTTCGCCCTAAAGGGCGACCTTGTTTTCTTTGAATTTGCAAAGAAAAGAAGGCAAAAGACAACGCAAAGCGTTGAATGTTGCTGAAAGCAACAGCCCGAAGGGTGAGCGAAGCGAATAATGCAAACCCTCGCACACTTGCTAATCCTCATTCCAATAAGATTTTCCGGGCGGCAAAAAACAGAGATTTTTCTCACTCCGTTCGAAAAATG
>NZ_JAQIBB010000093.1:0-12358 GCF_027920745.1 Gallibacterium faecale
ATCCCACTATCAGCATAAGAATCAAATAATTTTTCATATACAATATCTAATGCATCGATACTTTTATATCGGAAAATTTCACCTTCTTTGATAAAAGAACTATTATAGGAGATATCTATAATATCTGTTTTTAATTTTTCTTTCAAAATCACTGAATATTCAGAAAACTCTCGTGCCAACATAGTTTCCAACAAATGATACACTTGTGATCGACTCTTAATATCAATATTACCTTCAATTAATTCTTTAAATTGTTGTAATGAATCAATATATATTTTTTTGAAATTTTCATCCATTTCTGAAAATTTACTAATATCAGTCAGCATATATGTCGATCTATTTAACACTAATGATCTTAAATCTAAAACAGCATTATCATTCCTTATTTTAAAAATATTATTTCCTGTTTCTTGATAAATATATTGAACAAACTCATTTAATGCTGTGAGTTTCTGAGCAATTTTTTCTTGCATTAAACTATCTTTTTCTATTTCTTGCTTAGTTAAATGATATGAACTAAACAAATAATGTTCTCTTAACTTCTCATGATAATATCTTTCAAAAGGATTCTCTTTGGCATTAAAGTCAAAATATCCATCTTCAATAAAATTATTATAAATATGGACATTAATACAATACTCTAAACCTTCCTTCTCTTTCTCTTTGACTTTTTTTGCAAAAAATTTTTTCACTTTAGGATCTGAAATAACCATTTCAAACCCTTGACTGTCAAAAATCATATTCGGATTCATTCCAATACTTTTTGCCATCAAAATACCTGATTTAAAACGTCTCGTGTAATGTGCATTATCATAAGTAGAGTTAACACTATCGCAGTCTGCAACATAAAGATTTGCTCGAAATAATTCCTTCATACAATCACCAATTATTGGAACGTTATGAGCTTAGTAGAGTAAGTTCAGAGATTAATTCCTTAATCGCAAACAAGCTTACAAAGGAATTTATTTAATTCTAGATAAAACGATTTATCAATTATCTGGCTGATAGCAAAACAATATCAGATCTTTGCATAATTAGATAAGAATTGATGGGAATTTTATTAAAAATGTGATCGAAATCTACCCAATATTCAAACAATATTGGGTAGTAATAAAAAAGAACTATTTTTTACATTGAGTTTCTAAGAATTTAACTGCTAAATCAGGAAAATCGGTAAATAATCCTGTTGCCCCTGCTTTGTTATATAACGCATCATACATTTCATTGACATCTTTCATATATTTAGGCAATGCGTCCTTACGTACAGTATAAGGATGTAACTCTAATTTCTGTTTAGCAATATCTTGTACCATCGGGGTATATTTAATATTACCTAATGTTGATTTCTCATCATCAACTAACATATACCAACCTGGTCCAACTCCATCCGCATATTTAGCAACTTCCGCCATTGCACCCGGTTTAAACATCCAGTCATAACTATAATTTACCCATTTACCTTGCGCATTTTTTTCTTCTGTTTCATGCCAATCGGTATAAGCAATTAATTGTACTAATTTAAGATCCATACCCAATTTTGGCTCTAGCTCTGTCTTAATTCGTTTTAACTCATTAAAATCAAAGGTTTGCAGGTAAACACGATCATTTTTACTGGTATAACCATATTTCTTCAATACCTTTAATGTTGCTAAAGCAATATCTTTACCCTCTTGATGGTGTAACCATGGTGCTTTAATTTCTGGATAGATACCAATTTTTTTACCTGTTGATTTCTCTAGCCCTTGAATAAATTCAATTTCTTCTTCAAAGGTATGGATTTTAAAATTAGATTTCCACATAGGGAAACGATCTGGATACACTTGGACTTGCTTACCATTTTCTATTTTAAAATTTTCAGTCATATTCAGACTTTTAATTTCAGCTAAAGTGAAATCCATTACATAATATTTGCCATCCTTACGATGACGGTTCGGAAATTTTTTCGCCACATCAGTCAAACCATCTAAGAAGTGATCGTGAATCACAACTAAATGGTTATCTTTGGTCATCACTAAGTCTTGTTCTAAATAATCTGCCTGTTGTCCAAATGCTAATGCTTTAGACTCTAAAGTATGTTCTGGAATATAACCACTCGCACCACGATGAGCGATGACCAGTTTTTCTTCACATAACACAGCTTTCTGTGTAGTAGCTTGTGTTGCACATCCAGCTAACACGCCAGCACTCATTAATGCCATAATCAGAGTTTTTAATTTCATCTGTTTTCTCCTCTAAATGGTAGATACAAAAAAGGCGATAACTTTAATTATCGCCTTTGTTAGAAGTATTAATTACCGTAACGATCTTCACGAGCAATTTTCGCTTTGTGTTTACCCTCTTCAATCATTGTGATTAACATTAAGACACAAGCTAATACTGAGCCACCGACCATAATATAGAAACCGCCGTCCCAGCCATATGTATCTGCTGCCCAACCAATAACCGCACTTGCTGCTACTGTACCACCAAGGTAACCAAATAATCCTGTGAAGCCTGCTGAGGTACCAGCTGCTTTTTTCGGTGCTAATTCAAGTGCATGCAAACCAATCAACATAACAGGACCATAGATAAGGAAACCAATAGTCGTCATCATAATAAAGTCAGTTAATTGATAAGGGTTTTTATACCAAGGTAAGTTAGCATATTGTGCTAATTCTTCTTGTGGTGTTGCTGGGTTTAACCAGAATACAACAACCGCAATCGTTACTAACACCATAAATACGAAACCAGTTAAGCCACGTTTACCTTTGAACACTTTGTCAGATACCCAACCACAAAGTAATGTACCTGGAATTGCCGCAAATTCATAAATTGCATACGCTGAAGCAGTACCTTTAATATCGAAGTGTTTAACTTCACCAAGGTAAACTGGAGACCATTTCAAAATACCGTAACGAATGAGATATACAAACACGTTCGCAATCGCGATGTACCAAAGCAAACGGTTTTTCAATACGTAGGTAATAAAGATATCCTTAGTGCTGAGATTATGTTCATACGTTTTTTCATCATAATCTTCTGGATAGTCATTTTTATATTTTTCAATTGGTGGTAAACCACAAGATTGCGGTGTATCTTTCATCACAAAGAAAATAATCACTGCTGCAACCATTGCTGCAATACCTGGGTAATACAACGCTTCTTGCCATACATGACCAAAGGTTACTTTCGCAACTTCTGGGTGATTTGCAGCATAAATTGAACTTGCAATACCGACTAACACCGCTGGCATCATACCACCTAAGTTATGTGCCGTATTCCAAATAGAAACGATTGTTCCACGCTCTTTCTTTGACCACCAATGCACCATAGTACGACCACAAGGAGGCCATCCCATACCTTGGAACCAACCATTGATAAACAAAATCACGAACATAATTAAAATGCCAGATGTTGCCCATGGAATTAATCCCATTAGGGTCATACATAACCCAGAAAGCGCCAAACCAAATGGTAAGAACATTTTTGGATTAGAACGGTCAGAAATAGCTGCCATAAAGAATTTTGATAAACCGTATGATAAACCTGGTGCAATCCCAATAATACCAAGTTCGGTTTTAGTATACATTCCTGCTTCAATTAATCCTTTTTGAGCTAAATCGAAATTACTACGAACAAAGTAATAAGCTGCATAACCAAAGAAAATACCAAAAAATACTTGCCAACGTAACCGACGATACGTTGGATCAATTTGTGCTTCTGGAAGCATTGGCTTCTCAGGAGCAGGTTTCAAAAAACCAAACATAAGTAATCCTCCAATTTTTTATTATAAAGACTCAAAAGACTTCATGCGTAAAATAGCACAAAAACATAGGGTTGTTATCTAGATGATTTATTATTTGTGAGCGTTATCACAAAGAATTTTGATTTTTTATTTTCTTATGTTCAAATTTGAGTTTAAAAAATCAAAAAAACGAACATAAAAAAGATAAAATTAGCGTTAGTAGAAATTTTTTAATGACAATTTACTATGGAATAGGTAGAAAAATAGGCTAAACTCAGTTTAGCCTATTCAAAAGAGATGATTATTTTAGCGTTTTTGATAATTGTAGAAGATATTGTTTAAATTCATCGCCTAATTTTGGATGATGTAAACTATACTCAACAAATGCTTGCATATAACCAATCTTATCGCCACAGTCAAAAGTTCTACCTTTCATCGTAAAAGCTTCAACTGTTTCTTGTTTAATTAACAGATCGATAGCATCCGTTAACTGAATTTCATCACCAACCCCAACCGGCGTTCTTGCAAGCAGCTCCCAAATTCCAGCTGAGAATACATAACGACCAACTACCGCATAATTAGATGGTGCAGTTTCAACACTCGGTTTTTCAACAATATTATGAATTACTGCATTTTCGTTTGTATTTAAATCAACATCACCACAATCCACAATGCCGTAACTAGAGACATCTTCTTGTGCCACTGGCGCTACCATAATTTGGCTAGCTTGTGTTTCATTAAAACGTTTGATCATTGCAGCTAAATTTTCTGTTTTTTGATCAGCGGTAAACTCAGCTAAAATCACATCTGGTAAAACCACCGCAAATGGTTCGTTACCAACTAATGCTTGCCCACACAATACCGCGTGTCCTAATCCTTTTGCATAACCTTGACGCACGTGCATAATGGTTACATCTTTCGGACAAATTGAACGAACTTCTTCCAATAATTGACGTTTTACCCGTTTTTCTAACATCGTTTCTAATTCAAACGAAGTATCAAAATGGTTCTCTATCGCATTTTTTGAAGAATGTGTTACTAAAACAATCTCTTTAATGCCAGCAGCCACACACTCATTCACGATATATTGAATTAATGGTTTGTCCGCAATAGTTAGCATCTCTTTTGGAATTGCTTTGGTTGCTGGCAGCATTCTGGTTCCCAAACCTGCAACAGGGATAATTGCTTTCATTCTTTTTCCTTTTATTTTCAACCACTAGATACAAATAACCGCACAAATGTGCGGTTATCCTACCTCTCCCATTCGGGAAAATCGATTACTGACGTAACAAAGCTAAAACTTCAGCTGTTTTTTCTTCCATTAATGCTTTATTACCACGAGTTTCTAAGTTCAAACGTACAACAGGTTCTGTATTAGAAGAACGCAAATTGAAACGCCAATCTGGGTATTCAATGCTGATACCATCTAAATCACTCACACTTACTGCACCTGGTGCATAAGCATTTTTCACTCGTTCAATGGCAACTTTCGCATCTGCCAATTTACTATTGATTTCACCTGGTGATGGGAAAGTTTCTACACTATTACCCACTAACTCGCCTAAGGTTTTTCCTGTTGTACAGAGTAATTCTGTCACTAATAACCACGGAATCATACCACTATCACAATAGAAGAAATCACGGAAATAGTGGTGCGCACTCATCTCTCCACCATAAACCGCATCTACACTACGCATTTTTTCTTTAATGAAAGAGTGACCTGATTTAGACATTACTGCTTCACCGCCATTCTCTGCTACAATTTTTTCTGTATTCCAGATTAAACGTGGATCATAGATAATTTTGGCACCAGGCATTTTTTGTAAGAATGCTTGAGATAATAGGCCTACGATATAGTAACCTTCTATAAATTCTCCTTTTTCATCAAACAGGAAACAACGGTCAAAGTCACCATCAAATGCCACGCCCATATCTGCTTTATGTTTTAAAACAGCGTCAATCGTATCTTGGCGATTTTCATGTAAAAGTGGGTTAGGAATACCATGAGGGAAAGTACCATCAGGATCATTATGAACTTTAATAAATTCTACTGGTACTTGTTTTTGTTTAAATACCGCTTCAATCTTATCAATAATTGGACCAGCGGCACCATTACCTGAGTTAATCACTAACTTTAATGGTTTTAACTTACTTAAATCAATATAAGAAAGAAGATGCGCTACATAGTCATCCACGACTGAAATTTGTTTATATTCACCACGTTTGGTAACTTCAGGGAAATTATTTTCCTCAGCTAAACGCTGAATATCTTTTAAACCTGTATCACTACTAATTGGACGAGAACCCTCACGTACAAGTTTCAAACCATTATAATCCATTGGATTATGGCTTGCTGTAACCTCGATTCCGCCATCGGTTTTTAAAAATGAGGTTGCAAAATAGATCTCTTCTGTCCCAGTTTGCCCAAGATCAATAACATCTACTCCTGAATCTAATAATCCATTTGTTACAGCACTCTTTAGCTCTTTACTTGTCAGGCGAACATCTCCACCAACAACAATACTTTTCGGTTTTAAAAATTGCCCAAAAGCACGTCCGATTCGATAAGCTATATCTGCATTTAACTCTTCGCCTAATTTTCCTCGAATATCATAGGCTTTAAAGCAGGTTATTTTCTCCATGTTGTACCTCATTTTATGTTGTCAAAATTATTCTTTGTCTTGCTCTTTTAATTTCGCTTCTTTTACCTTGTGGTAAATTTCTTCACGATAAATAGCCACATCCTTTGGTGCATCAACGCCAATTTTGACTTGGTTGCCTCGTATCTCTAACACACTGATTGTAATATCATCACCGATTAATAATTTCTCATCCATTTTTCGAGTTAGAATTAACATAATTCACTCCTTTTCCTGTATTAATATTAGCGAAATTTATCAATCTCTACTTTCAGATAGGTTCATCGCACGAGGATGCCACCTCCTTAATAGAGGTGGACTAACTTATAGCTTATCCGCTAACCAACTTTGCGCAAAGGCTAATGCTTCGTTTAATTTTTCAGGCTCATTACCACCAGCCATTGCCATATCTGGTCTGCCACCGCCTTTACCCCCAACAAATTGAGCAAGTAAATTAACTAATTCCCCTGCTTTTACTTTGCTGGTTACATCTTGGGTAACGCCAACAATAAGATTGACTTTTTCATCTTGTGTTGCACCAAAAACAATAACAGCGGAACCAAGTCGATTTTTCAAATCATCTACCATTAGGCGTAATGATTTTGGTTCAACACCATTTACTGCTTCAATGACTACTTTAACACCATTCAATTCTTGCGCTTGTTGCGCTAGATCAGAAACTGCTTGAACGGCAGATTTTTCTTTGAGTTGTTGCAGCTCTTTCTCTAATTTTTTCGCTCTATCTTGTAATTGTTGAATTTTTTCTACAACTGATGCGACATCAGATTTCAACAAATCTGCACTTTGTGTTAATAATGCTTGTTGAGCTAATACGGCATTAAATGCTTCTTCACCAGTTACAGCTTCGATACGGCGAGTTCCCGCAGCAATCGCACTTTCTGAAACAATCTTGAAGAAACCAATATCACCTGTTCGTTTTACATGGATCCCGCCACAAAGTTCAACTGAGAAATCCCCCATAGTAATCACACGAACCTCATCACCATATTTCTCACCAAATAGTGCCATCGCACCTTTTGCTTTTGCCGATTCAATATCTATAACTTCTACTGTTACTGGATGATTTGCGCGCACTTGTTCGTTAACTAAACGCTCAATCTCTGCAAGTTGAGCCTTAGTAATTGCTTCTGGTTGTGAGAAATCAAAGCGTAATACTTTGTCAGAAACCAATGAACCTTTTTGGGCAACATGTGTACCTAATACTTGACGTAATGCAGCATGTAACAAGTGAGTTGCAGAGTGATTCAAAGATGTTGCTTGACGACGTTTTGCATCAACAATCGCATTTAATGTCTGACCAACTTTAATCTGACCTTTTTCTAATTCACCAATATGTCCAAAAACCTGACCATATTTTTGAGTATCTTTTACTTGGAATAAAACATCTGCACTTTCTAATACACCGCTATCTCCAATTTGACCGCCTGATTCAGCATAGAATGGGGTATTTTCTAGAATAATTACGGCACTTTGTCCTGCATTAACTTCTTCAACCTGTTTTCCATCAATGAAGATTGCAGAAACTTTAGCGAGACTTTCAACTTCATGATAACCTTCAAATGCGGTTGTTCCTTCAACACGAATCAAATTATTGTAGTCCATACCAAATTGGCTTGCCGCTTGTGCACGCTCACGCTGTGCATCCATTTCACGATTAAAGCCTTCTTCATCAATCGTAATATTACGTTCACGACAAACATCCGCCGTTAAATCAAGAGGGAAACCATAGGTATCATAAAGCTTAAATGCCACTTCTCCAGAAAGCACACTTCCATTTAATCCAGCAAGCTCAGAATCTAACAACGCTAAACCACGCTCTAATGTTCTCGCAAATTGTTCTTCTTCTAAACGTAATAATTTTTCTATATGCGCTTGTTTTTCTTTAATAATCTCACCAGCCTGAGCCATCACTTCGATCAAGGTTGGGACTAATTTATAGAAGAATGTTTCTTTTGCGCCTAATAGGTGACCATGACGTACTGCACGGCGAATAATACGACGCAATACATAACCACGACCTTCATTAGATGGATATACACCATCAGCAATCAGATATGCACAAGAACGAATATGGTCAGAAATCACACGAAGAGATTTATTATTTAAATCTTTCTCACCTGTAATTTCTGCCGCTTTAGCAATTAATACTTTAAAAATATCAATATCATAGTTTGAGTTTACGTGTTGCAAGACAGCACTAATTCGTTCTAATCCCATTCCTGTATCGACAGATGGTTTTGGCAATTTTTCCATTGTTCCATCTGCAAGGCGGTTATATTGCATAAATACCACGTTCCAGATCTCAATATAGCGATCGCCATCTTCTTCTGGTGAGCCTGGAGGACCTCCCCAAATATGATCACCATGATCATAGAAAATTTCTGTACACGGACCGCATGGACCTGTATCACCCATTTGCCAGAAGTTATCAGAAGCATAAGGTGCACCTTTATTATCCCCAATACGAATAATACGTTCTGCTGGTACGCCTACTTCCTTATGCCAAATATCATAAGCTTCATCATCAGTTTCATAGACAGTTACCCATAATTTTTCTTTTGGTAACCCTAACCATTGTGCTGAGGTCAAAAACTCCCACGCATAATGAATTGCATCTTTCTTAAAATAATCACCGAAACTAAAGTTACCTAACATTTCAAAGAAAGTATGGTGACGTGCGGTATATCCAACATTTTCAAGATCGTTATGCTTACCACCAGCTCTCACACAACGTTGTGCTGTGGTTGCACGATGATAAGCACGTTTATCAACACCTAAGAAAACATCTTTAAATTGATTCATCCCAGCATTAGTAAATAACAATGTCGGGTCGTTTTCTGGCACTAATGAACTACTCGCAACAATTTGGTGTCCTTTGCTATGAAAGAAATCTAAATAAGCTTGTCTAATTTCTGCCGTTGTTTTCATAAAAATCCTATTAGTTTTAAAAGAAGAATTTTCTTTTATATGTCCTACAAATTTTCACGACATCTTAAAAAAGAAAAGAGAGGGGAAATTTGTATTTTACCGATAAAATAAACGGTGCTTATTCTTGCATATTTTTCTATTTTATTGAATGTAGAATAGGCATTTTCAGAGAAAATTCTTACTTTATACTAAGCGGAAACAAATTTAATCTCGTTATCATCTTGCTAAAAACTACTCAATATGAGTTATCTTAACCCAATATGATGCACAATTTAGTGCGTTACCTCTCAAAATTAAGATTTTTTTCTATAAAAATACCTACTTTTTCAAAATTTTAGCGTTTACTAGTCCGAAAAGAACCTTGCCAACGCTCTGCATCTGGATATGCAATCCCTAAAGAATCTAACATTTTCGTTGTTTGTTGACGGATTAACTCATCTATCGATTGCGGCGGATGATAAAACGCAGGAATAGGGGGAATAATATGAGCTCCCAACTTTGCTAATTTAGTTAAATTTTCTAGATGGATCACACTTAAAGGGGTTTCTCTCGGCACAATAATTAATTTACGTTGTTCTTTTAAGGTTACATCTGCCGTCCTACCAATTAAACTGTCATGAAAACCGCACGCAATTCCAGCAACTGTTTTCATACTTGCAGGCACAATCACCATTGCATCAATTAAATAAGAGCCTGATGCAATAGTCGCTGCCATATCATGATTTGCATAATGATAATCCATTAGATCATAGAGATCAGATAATCCCATTGTCGTTTCAATACGTAAATTTTCCCGAGCCCATTGGCTTACAACTCCGTGAATTTCTACATCAATCTTTAACTGGCGTAATGTTTGTAATAGATCGATTGCATAAACGATACCAGATGCCCCAGAAATCCCAACAATAATTCGTTTTGTCATTATTTTCTCCAAGCGAATTTTGCTTTATTGCTCCACATATCATAGCAAATAAATATAAAAACCACCGTTGTTATAGCGATTCCCATACTGTTTGCTAAATACTTCAACAAATTTTAGACTTTTTCATCTTTTTTGAGAATCAACTATTGATTTAATTCATTTTATAGAGTAATTAATTAAGCCTTATCAAAAAAACACAGCATTTATTTCAAAATTAACTAATGAGGGTATAACAATGAAAAAAGTCGGTTTTATCGGTTGGCGTGGTATGGTGGGTTCAGTATTAATGGACCGTATGCAACAAGAACAAGATTTTGCCAATATTGCACCAACATTCTTTACTACCTCACAAGCAGGTCAACCAGCGCCAACCTTTGCGGGAAAAGATGCAGGCGTTCTTCTTAATGCTTATGATCTTGATGCATTAAAACAACAAGAAATTATTGTTACTTGTCAAGGTGGGGATTACACCAATGAAGTATATCCTAAATTACGTGCTACTGGTTGGGACGGCTACTGGGTAGATGCAGCTTCTGCACTACGTATGGAAAAAGATGCCATTATCGTGCTTGACCCAGTCAATCAACATGTAATCGATAAAGGCTTAAAAGACGGGATTAAAACTTATGTAGGCGGTAACTGTACAGTAAGTTTAATGTTAATGGCTTTAGGCGGTCTATTTGAACGTGATCTTGTTGAATGGGTTTCAGTTGCAACTTATCAAGCAGCAAGTGGCGCAGGTGCTAAAAATATGCGTGAATTATTAGTGCAAATGGGACAACTTCATGGCGTTGTTGAAGCGGAACTCAAAGATCCTGCTTCTTCAATTTTAGATATTGAACGTGCTGTTACTGCAAAAATGCGTGCAGATGACTTCCCAACTGATAACTTTGGCGCAGCATTAGGCGGTAGCTTAATTCCTTGGATTGATAAACTTCTAGAAAGTGGTCAAACCAAAGAAGAATGGAAAGGCTATGCTGAAACTAACAAAATTCTTGGTTTATCTGAAAACCCAGTTCCTATTGATGGTCTATGTGTACGTATCGGTGCATTACGCTGCCACAGCCAAGCATTTACTATCAAAATGAAGAAAGACTTACCTTTAGCAGAAATTGAACAAATTCTAGCTTCTCACAATGAGTGGGTCAAAGTTATTCCAAATGATAAAGAAACTACATTACGTGAATTAACACCGGCGAAAGTAACAGGCACTTTAAGCGTACCAGTAGGTCGTTTACGTAAACTCAATATGGGACCTGAATATCTAGCGGCTTTCACCGTAGGTGACCAATTACTTTGGGGGGCAGCAGAACCAATTCGCCGTATCTTAAAACAATTAGTTGCTTAATCATTTTTATTGTTTCTAGCTCGCTCACTAAGGGCGAGCTTTTTATTTTATTCACTTATGACAGAAAATATTGAAATACATCCATTATCTCCGTTTCTACCACCTAACGCTAAAATGCTGATGTTAGGCAGTTTCCCACCACCGAAATATCGTTGGAAAATGAACTTTTACTACCCTAATT
The DNA here is from genome assembly GCF_027920745.1 of Gallibacterium faecale. Classification (NCBI taxonomy): domain Bacteria; kingdom Pseudomonadati; phylum Pseudomonadota; class Gammaproteobacteria; order Pasteurellales; family Pasteurellaceae; genus Gallibacterium; species Gallibacterium faecale. The sequence goes on from NZ_JAQIBB010000093.1 coordinate 11,764, forward strand.
TTCAAAACGATATGTGGCGTATCTATGGATTAGTCTTTTTTAATAATAAAGATTATTTTTTGAATGAAGATAAAACTGCCTTTGATCAGCCTAGGATCGAACAGTTTTTACAAGAAAAAGGTATTGCTGTCTTTGATAGCGGCTACAAAATTTTCCGCCAACAAGGTAACGCTTCCGATAAATTTTTACAAATTATTGAACCTGTGGATATTGCTAAACTCTTAAGCAAAATTCCTCATTGTCATACAATTATGACCGCTGGCGAGAAAGCAACTGAAACATTACTTTCTTTATTACCGAATAAAATTGATACCCCTGCTACTGGAGAGAGTTGCCAATTCGAGATCAATAACCAACTATATCGGTTATACCGTTTACCCTCTTCTTCACGGGCTTACCCACTCGCCCTCAATAAAAAAGCCGAAATTTATCGGCAGTTTTTTATTAAAATTGAGTTAAAATAGATTTTTTCTTTTATTGAGGATAGACAAATGTATTGTAAAAATTGCGGACATTCATTAGCGGAAGAACAAAACTATTGTAGTCATTGTGGTAAAATGCAGAAGAGCCTAGCAACAACTGATTCTTTTACCCC
>NZ_JAQIBB010000094.1:0-12119 GCF_027920745.1 Gallibacterium faecale
CATTAGAGAAAATGAATTTAACTCCAGCATATCTTAATTCATCCGATTTTAAACAAGTAATTGTTAAAGATGATGAATTTTTTAATCAAATTATGCAGAAATTAGGATTAAAAAATAATTTTTAGCGAGCTAGGTAATCATATATCTAGCTCTTTTTTTAAGGAGAAATTTTATGAATGTCAATTATAAAAAAGTGGATAGATTATCTTTGTTTATCTATATATTTCTCTTAATGATAGGATTATTCTCTATATATTATGCATATAGTTTTCCGAAAGTATCTATATCATATGATATTGGTGCCGATGTATTTCCAATAATATTTTCTTCAGCTCTTTCTTTATTATGTATATGTGGAATATTTAAAACGATATTTGTTGGTGTTAAATATGATGTTTCAAATCATAATATAAAGAAATCCATTTTTGTAATGTTCCTCAATGCTCTATCTATTGCATTTATGAATTTTCTTGGTTTTTATCTTTCTTGTTTTATTTTTCTTTGTTTTTTAATGTTTTTATTGGGGATAAAAAATAAAGCTTATATATTCATTTTTTCAACTATTATTATGGTTGTTATTTATATAATATTTCAGATTTTACTTAGTGTACCATTACCTATGGGCGAGATATTTTCTGGTATCTATTAAAGGGAGAATAATAAAATGAATAATTTAGAATTATTATTTTCAGGGTTTTATAACCTATTTCAACAGCCTATGGCAATAATACTAGGTATTTTTGGTATTTGTGTTGGTCTAATTATTGGTGTTCTGCCTGGATTAACTGCAACAATGGGAGTGGCTATTTTATTACCATTTACATTTGGAATGGATCCTGTTCAAGCATTATTAATGATGAGCGGTGTTTTTTTTGGAGGGGTATATGGAGGGTCTATTACTGCTATTTTATTAAATATTCCAGGTACTCCAGCTGCAGCAGCTACAGCATTGGATGGATATCAGTTAACTCAAAAAGGGCAAGCTGGAAAAGCTCTAGGATTTGCAACTATTGGTTCTGTAACTGGTGGAATCTTAAGTGTTTTAATTCTTATCTTTATGGCACCGATTTTAGCAAAATTTGCTTTGAAATTTTCGGCACCAGAAAATTTTGCGTTAGCTATGTTTGGATTGAGTATTATTATTAGTATTTCAGGAAAATCTTTGTTAAAAGGACTAATTACAGGTTTTTTAGGATTATTAGTATCTACTATAGGGCTAGATCCTATGTCTGGATATCCTAGGTTTACATTTGGTAATCAAGAGTTAATGAGTATTCCTTTTATACCTGTAATGATAGGTTTATTTGCTGGTTCAGAGGCTTTCAAAGCTATAGCCGAATCTAATGATACTATATCCAAAGAAAACTTTCAGATACCTAGTGTTATACCTAAAATAAAAGAGATAAAAGAACAGTTATTTTTAATATTACGCTCTGGCTTTATTGGTAGCTGCATTGGATCTATTCCTGGTGCAGGTGCAGATATAGCTTCTTTTGTTTCTTACAATGAAGCTAAAAGATTCTCGAAACATAGAGATGAGTTTGGCTCTGGAAGAGTTGAAGGAGTAGTAGCTGCGGAGTCTGGTGCAAATGGTTGTACAGGAGGAGCAATGCTTCCCATGCTAAGCCTGGGGATTCCTGGTGATGCAGTTACAGCAGTTATGTTGGGAGCATTGACATTACAAGGATTACAGCCAGGACCATTATTGTTTAAAGAACATGGTGATATGGTATTCACATTATTTGCTGGGATGCTGATTTGTTATGTTTCCCTTCTTGTTATTGGATTATCATCATTGAAGTATTTGGTAAGAATATTATCAATGCCAAAAGAATATTTAATTCCAATTATTTTAAGTTTATGTTTGGTAGGAACATTTGCAATTAATAATTCTGTTTTTGATATAGGAATAATGTTAACTGCAGGTATTATGGGATATTTTATTAGGATGAGAGATTTTCCAGTTTCACCGATTGTATTAGCTATGATAATGGGACCTATGGCTGAATCCAATTTTAGAAGATCACTTGCGTTATATAATGGAAATTTAGATTTTCTATATAATAGACCGATTACACTTACATTATTATCTATAGCAATTATTACTATATTTTTCCCATTGTTTAGAAATGGGTATATGATTATTCGTAATAAATGAGGTATGAAGTAATGAAAATTAATTATTTTTCCTCTGATCATATTTTAGATATTCCAATTAGGAACAGTGTGGGGGAATCTTCTTTTTGGAATAATAGAGATAGAACTTGGAATTGGATAGATCAAACGGGATCGATTTATAAATATAGTCAAGATAATAATCAGTTATATGAATATAAAGTTAATCAGCGTTTAGGCTGTATTACCCCAACAGATGATAATAATTTGCTTGTGGCTGGTGAACATCAAATATTTCTTATTAGAGGTGGTAAGGAACATCTTTTATTTGATTTTAAGCATGAGTATGAAGGCATGAAGTTTGGGGATGGTCATTGTGATAGGCAAGGAAGATTTATTCTTTCTAATATGTATCAAGATATTTCAAAAAGAAATAAATATGGGAATTGGTATTCTTTCTATAAAAGAAGAGAAAATTATTCAATAAGTTATTTAAATACACCTCATTTAATTATTCCTAATGGCTCAGCATTTAATGCTAAAGGTGATATTTTTTATTTTTGTGAAACAGATACAAAATATCGTCGCATATTTAAATGTAAATATGATATTGATGAAGGAGTAATTTATCATATTGATTTATATATAGATCTTTCAGATCTTAATGTAGGTAGACCTGATGGTGCTTCAATTGATGTTGATGGTTGTTATTGGATATCTTGCCTTGATGAGGGAATGATTTTGAGGATCACTCCTAATGGAAATATTGATCAAATATTTAGGACTCCAATGAAAAAACCGACTATGTGTTCTTTTGGTGGTAAAGATTATAGAACATTATTTATTACTTCTCTTTGTAGAGGAGAATTAGATCTTCAAGAAGATCCTTATGGTGGTAGATGTTTAATAATTGAAACTAATTACCAGGGCTTACCTACACCTTCTTTTAATATTCAAGGAATATGATATGGAAATATTAGAATCTAATGTAATTTCTATTGATTGGGGAACTTCATCATTTAGGGCAAGAGAGTTAAAATCAAATGGTGATATTTTGAAAATTATTTCTACAGATGAAGGAATATTAAAATCTAAAGATAACTTTGAAAAAGTATTAGAAAAAAATCTTTCTACATTTACTAAAAATATTCCAATTATTATGTCTGGTATGATTGGCTCTAAACAGGGATGGTTTGAAACAAAATATTTACCTTTACCCTGTGATTCAGAAGTCCTAGCAAGGAATATATCCAAGGTTTCTTCTTGTCTAGGGGATATTTTTATCATTCCGGGCCTTTATAAGGCGGATACTAAATTTGATGTGATGAGAGGAGAAGAAACAGAAATAATTGGTGCAATTCATCGTTTGAATATACGAAATGCATCTATTGTTGTAACAGGTACTCATTCTAAAGTAGTTACTATCAAGAATGGTTTAATAGTTGATTTTAATTCTTATCTTACTGGTGAAATGTTTGCAGCTCTATGTAAATCCTCAATACTTGGAGCATTTGGGAATAGAGTAGATATTGAATCAGAATGGTTTAAATTAGGTGTAGAAGTAGGATATAAATCTTCAAATGGAGGAGGTTTATTAAATGCTATTTTTCAAGCCAGAAGTCGAGTATTAGTATCGGATTTACCAGAAAGTTATTCAGCAAGTTTTCTTAGTGGAGTATTAATTGGTGCAGAAATTGGCGCCTCAACTTATCTTGATGAAATATGGATAATGGGTAATGGTAACCTTCCTATGGCATATGAAAAAGCATTTACTTACCTCAATTTTAAGGTATCACTTGTACCCGATAATACTGTTATTTGGGGTAGTCTTGAAGTATTTAATAAATATAAGGAGATTAATAAATGATATCTCAATTTGATGAATATTTTACACAATGTCCAATAGTTGCAATTTTGAGAGGAATAACTCCTAAAAATTGTATTGAAGTGACTAATATATTATATGATGCAGGAGTAAGAATCATTGAGGTTCCATTAAATTCACCTGAACCATTTGAAAGTATAAGATTACTTAAATCGTATTGGAATGATCGAGCAATTATTGGTGCAGGAACAGTATTAAGTGTTGAAGATGTAGAGCAATTACATGATCTGAAAGCAGATATTATTGTTGCTCCAAATCTTAATATTTCTGTTGGGCATGTGGCAAAAAAATATGGAATGATTTGGTTACCTGGAGTATTGACACCAACAGAAGGATTTTTAGCTCTTGAAAATGGAGCTGATGGATTAAAGCTTTTTCCAGCAGAGTCAATAACTCCTCAGATTATTAAAGCATGGCAGAGTGTTTTTCCTAAGAATACTAAACTTATTCCTGTCGGAGGTATTAAAGTCTCCAATATAAAAGATTATTTAGATATAGGGGTATCAGGATTTGGAGTTGGTGGAACAATTTTTAAACCTAATTATTCATTGGCAGAAATTAAGACAAACATAGAAGAATTAATACAAGTAATTAAATAAATTAATTAATAAGAATATTAAAGAGGCCTGCATAGGCCTCTTTTTATCAGTGGATATTTTTATTACAAATTACACAATCAACACAACAATAATGCCCCTATTGAGATAAATTTTGCTATACTTTCGTTTCAATAATTGACTAGATGGCAAACTTTATGGCTTGGACACCTACTCGTACTTCACAATCTAAAACAACCGCAACTAAAACAATCAATTCTAAAGATATGGAACAATTTACTCCTCCTCATTCGATTGAAGCGGAGCAATCGGTGTTAGGTGCATTGTTGTTAGATAATGGTTTATGGGATCGTGTTGTAGAAGCGGTGATTGCACAAGATTTTTATACCTATGCTCATCGAGTCATTTTCCAAGAGATAGAAAATTTATTAAGTCATGGCAAACCTGCCGATCTTATTACCCTAGAACAAGCGTTAAGTAGCAAAGATTTAACCGATACTGTTGGTGGCTTTTCTTATTTAGTAGAACTTTCACAGAAAACACCAAACAGTGCTAACGCATTAGCTTATGCCAATATTATTCGGGAAAAGGCGATTTTACGTGAGTTAATTGCAACCAGTAATACGATTTCTGAAAACTGTTACTCGCCAAATGGACAAGATGTAAAAGATATTCTTGATAATGCCGAGAGTAAAATTTTACAGATCTCGGAGCAACGAATGGCAGGTTCAGATACTGGTCCACAAAATATTTCTAAAATTTTATTTGATACGATTACTAAAATAGAAACTTTAGCACAAAACCCAAGTTTGGGAGGGATTACGGGGGTTTCTACTGGATTTACGGATTTAGATAAAAAAACAGCAGGATTACAGCCTGGTGATTTAATTATTATTGCAGCTCGTCCCTCAATGGGTAAAACCACTTTTGCGATGAATTTGTGTGAAAATGCAGCATTACCGCCCGATCAGGATAAAGCAGTGTTAATTTTTAGTTTAGAAATGCCTGCGGAACAATTAATGACGAGAATGTTAGCATCACTTTCTCGAGTTGACCAAACGAAATTACGTACAGGGCAAATTGATTTTGCTAATGATGAGGGGGCAAGATTATCCAGTTGTATTTCATTGTTAAAAGAGAAAAGCAATATTTATATTGATGATACCTCTGGGCTAACGCCAACGGAGTTACGTTCTCGTGCCAGACGAATTCATCGTGAAAGTCCGAATGGATTAGCGATGATTATGGTCGATTATTTACAATTAATGCGTGTGCCTGGCTATGCAGAAAATCGTACCTTAGAAATCGCTGAAATATCACGTTCTTTAAAGGCATTAGCGAAAGAATTGAAAGTACCAGTAATTGCACTTTCGCAGTTAAATCGTAGTTTGGAACAACGTGCGGATAAACGCCCCGTAAACTCAGACTTACGTGAATCCGGTGCGATTGAGCAAGATGCGGATTTAATTATGTTTATCTATCGGGACGAAGTATATAACCCTAATTCAGAATTTAAAGGAACAGCTGAAATTATTATCGGGAAACAACGTAATGGGCCAATTGGTAGCGTGCGTTTAGCCTTTATGGGCGGATATTCTCGATTTGATAATTTACAGTATGGTTCCGATTACAACGACAATTATTAATTAACAAAGGCAGTATCATGAAAGCAGCAACGGCAAAGATAAGCTCTCTTGCCCTTAAACATAATATTCAGAAGATAAAATCATTAGCACCAAATAGTAAAATTATTGCTGTCGTTAAAGCAAATGCATATGGACATGGCGTGGAATTTGTTTCACAAACTGTACAAGATAATGTGGATTGTTTTGGCGTGGCTCGTTTAGGTGAAGCACTTCGTTTACGTTCTAATGGAATTACCAAGCCTATCTTATTATTAGAGGGCTTTTTTTCTGCCAGTGATTTACCGATTTTAGCTGTCAATAATATTGAAACGGTCGTGCATTGTGCAGAACAGTTAGAAGATCTATTACAAGCTAAATTACCGAATCCAATTAATGTTTGGATCAAAATTGATACAGGTATGCACCGTTTAGGCGTGCAATTAGAAGAAGTTGATCACTATTATCAAATGCTATCTCAATCGAGTAATGTTAATCGGATTCGCTTTATGAGCCATTTTAGTCGTGCAGATGAATTAACTTGTGGCTATACGGAAAAGCAGCTCGATCGTTTCTTAACCGCTTGCCAAGATAAAGAAGGGGAGAGAAGTATAGCTGCTTCAGGGGGAATTCTATTCTGGCCTGAGTCACATTTAGAATGGATTCGACCGGGCATTATTATGTATGGGATATCTGTCAATAATACGCCTAGCAGTGAATATGATTTAATTCCAGTGATGACCTTAACTTCATCATTAATTGCGGTACGAGAACATAAAAAAGGTGAGCCAGTTGGTTATGGCGGACGCTGGGTAAGTGATAAAGATACTAAAATTGGCGTGGTAGCGATTGGCTATGGTGATGGCTATCCGCGAGATGTACCAACGGGAACGCCTGTATATGTTAATGGGCGACGTGTGCCGATTGTTGGGAAAGTGTCTATGGATATGCTGACTGTCGATTTAGGGATTGATGCCGAAGATAAAGTCGGTGATGAAGTTATTTTATGGGGCAAAGAGCTGCCTATAGAAGAAATAGCAGAAATTATTGGCGTAATCAGTTATGAATTAGTAACTAAACTCACGCCACGAGTTTTAGTGGAATATATTGATTAATTTTAAATATAAAGGGAAAACAGTATGAAAAATATTAATCCAACCTCAACCAAAGCATGGCAAGCATTACTGCAACATCAACAAGCAGTAAAAGATGTGACCATTCAACAACTTTTTGCTAAAGAAGCGAACCGCTTTGATCACTATTCATTAAAATTTAACCAAGATATTTTGGTAGATTTTTCTAAAAACCGTTTAACCACTGAAACATTAGCATTATTGCGTCAATTAGCAGAGGAAACGGCAGTAAGTGAAGCGATTGAAAGTATGTTTAATGGGGAGAAAATTAATCGTACTGAAAATCGAGCTGTATTACATACTGCATTGCGTAACCGTAGCAATAAACCAGTTTATGTTGATGGCAAAGATGTGATGCCAGAAGTTAATGCAGTATTGGCAAAAATGAAAAGCTTCTGCGAACGTGTGATTTCAGGAGAGTGGAAAGGATACACAGGTAAAGCAATTACTGATGTGATTAATATTGGTATTGGTGGTTCTGATTTAGGGCCTTATATGGTGACAGAAGCATTACGTCCTTATAAAAATCACTTAACAATGCATTTTGTTTCTAATGTGGATGGAACACACATTGCTGAAACTTTAAAGAAAGTTGATCCAGAAACAACATTAGTTTTAGTGGCATCAAAAACCTTTACCACACAAGAAACAATGACCAATGCGCATTCTGCTCGTGAATGGTTCTTAGCCAAAGCAAAAGATGAAGCACATATTGCAAAACATTTTGCTGCCTTATCAACGAACGCTAAAGCGGTCGCTGAGTTTGGTATTGATACTGACAATATGTTTGAATTCTGGGATTGGGTTGGTGGCCGCTATTCACTCTGGTCTGCAATTGGGCTTTCTATCGCACTCTCAATTGGTTTTGATAATTTTGAAGCCTTATTAAGTGGTGCTCATGAAATGGATAAACATTTCCGCACTACCCCAGCAGAACAAAATATTCCATTAACATTAGCGTTAGTTGGTCTATGGAACACAAACTTCTTAGGTGCACAAACCGAGGCGATTTTACCTTATGATCAATATATGCACCGTTTTGCGGCATATTTCCAACAAGGAAATATGGAATCAAATGGGAAATATGTGGATCGCAATGGTAATCCTGTGGATTATCAAACTGGACCAATTATTTGGGGTGAACCAGGCACAAATGGTCAACATGCTTTTTATCAACTGATTCACCAAGGAACAACCTTAATTCCATGTGATTTTATTGCACCAGCGAAAACCCATAATCCATTAGGTGATCATCATACTAAATTGCTATCAAACTTCTTTGCACAAACTGAAGCATTAGCATTTGGTAAAACTAAGGAAGAAGTGGAAGCTGAATTTGTGAAAGCGGGTAAAGCATTAGCTGATGTTCAACATATTGTGCCATTTAAAGTATTCACAGGTAATAAACCAACCAACTCTATTTTACTCAGTGAAATCACCCCATTTACATTAGGGGCATTAATTGCGATGTATGAACATAAGATTTTTGTTCAAGGTGTGATCTTTAATATCTTCACTTTCGACCAATGGGGTGTGGAATTAGGTAAACAACTTGCAAATCGTATTTTGCCTGAATTGGTTGGCAATGAGGAAGTTTCTTCTCACGATAGCTCAACCAATGGTTTAATCAATCAATACAAAGCATGGCGTTAAAAATCGCTTTTTAAATAACCTACTTATTATCAGAAAATAGCGAGGATTTTCCTCGCTATTTCTTTTTGTTTTACAAAAAGAAATAGACGCAATTTAAAAAAAATGTTTAATTAAACTCAATTTTTAAAAATTGAGTTTAATTTTGTTATGAGAGTTTCTAAACCTAAACCATTTGATGAATTAATCCAAAATAATATAGCTAATCAATGGAAGTTAATGGAAAAATTTAAGGCCATTGATGAGCAAGGACGCTATTTACATTGGGATAAATTTAAACGTATTTATCCTGAGAATACAGAAGCAGCATGGTTAGCTACGAAAATTAATCGTTCTGCATTATTAACAGAAATTGATATTGCTGGCATTGTATTTTCTTATGCAGTACCGACTTCATTACAAGCATTACTTCACTTTATTGATAAGAGGAGTGGTGGCAATGTTGGCACCACAAATTTTGAAGGTTTGAGTAACGTGGAACAGCAACGTTTTTTATTAAAGTCGTTGATTATGGAGGAAGCAATTACTTCAGCTCAGTTGGAAGGAGCAGCAACGACACGCAAAGTTGCAAAAGAAATGTTGGAAAGTGAGCGTAAGCCAAAAACAAAAGATGAAATGATGATTTTGCGGTATTATGTAGCAGTTGCACAAAGACCAATTAACTCAATTTGACTAAAATCCTTGTGGTTATTTTACATCATAAGGATTTTTATTTATGGCAAGAATGACTGGGGAAACCCTTATTCGGCAGAAAATTGCTGAACTTACTCAACAAATTACTCACTTTGAGCAATGTATTGAAAAGGCGAAAGAGCATCAAGTAACTCTACAACAAGCATTAGTGGCATTACAGTGTGACCCGTTTTCAAGCCCTATCAAGAAGGAAAGAAAGAGGAAAGCTAAATCTATTGGTGATGTGAGTGCGATTTCAATATACGCTTATCACCCTAGCGATTATATTGCAAAAGTGTTTAAACATTACCCAAACCAATGGATGTCAGCGAAAGAGATGGTGTTTAAAGCATTTGAAATCGAAGGGAAAATCGAACATAAATCGCAACATCATTCAATTGTAACTGCCTTTTCACACGCATTAAGACGATTACAAGAGAAAGGCATTGTTGAGAGACAGGTTTTGCAAGAGAAATCTTCGGTTAAGGTAATTCAGTGGCGGTTAAAAGAGATTGCAACGTAGAAATAACAGTGATAACCATTATTTCTCGGTTTTTAATCGCCATAAAGCCACCTTGTGAGCCTTGTCTGACTGTCGTTCTACAATGCCTTTTTTGAGTAATCTATCCATTGCCGCATGAACATTCTTGATATAGGTGCGATTTACAGGGGTATTGGGTTGGTTATCTGCTATGAGGATTGCTTTTGTAATTTCTTCCACTCGCCAATAACGATTTGGCTCTGTTTTGAGTAAACGGATAATTAAGGTAGCTGAATTTGTGGTAAAACGGCGGCGGCGAGTACGATATTGGAATTGTGCGGTATCGTATTCGGTAACATCTCGATGTTCTTCTTCCATTATCTGAATTGCTTTGCGTAAAGTATAGATTTTATCATCAAGTAGCGAGAGATGTTCTCGTACTTGTTTACGCTCAAATTCAAGTTCTTTGAGTTTTTTATCAAGCGTATATGCCATTACATCACCAATCGCTCTACTTGTCTGTGATGACCTTGCCAATAGCCTTTCCAGTCGTTATCCGATGATGTATTGAGACATTTATTTATAACATCATTGAACAGGGTTAAATTATCCAGTTTACGAGTATCTTCCCGATAGGCTATTTCATTAGCATAGTTATCAAGGTAGATATTTGACATTTTGTGGACTTGTCCATAATACATCCGTTTGAAACGAGCAAAATAGCTTTCTGCGAGATTATTCGTAATACCGTCATCACTACGATATTCACGCTGATGGTTTACTCGTTGCAAATCGTAATCGACTATCAATTCATCATACGCTGAATTTTCATCCGCATGAATGCGACTGTTTCGCTCAATATAGGCGGTTGCTAATTTCTTCACAGTTTCGCTATTCTCAGAGAGAATGGGAAAAGTGATGGTTTTCTTTGCACCAACAAGATTTGGATTGTTTAAAGTATCTTGTTCTGAATAACGCTCACGCATCACTAAGACCGCACGTTTATTCGGATTGACATTGGCTTTTAACCGTCTATCCACACGTTCACTTTTCTTATTCTTTGGACGAGGGGCGGAATGTACATAAGTTCCGTCAATATGCACTTCACCTGACAAGGGAAAAAGCTCACGTTGCACAATTAAACTCTCACGAATTTTATGAGCAAGAGTGAAAGCTGTTTTGTACTGCACATTTAAATCACGAGAAAGTTGGCAGGCGGAAATGCCTTTTACCGCATTCACAAATAAGGCAATCGCAAATAAATAGGTTTGAAGTGGTAGCTTATGATTGGCAAAAATCGTCCCTGAAGTAATGCTGAAAGTATGTTTACAATGCTTGCACCGCCATTGCTTGCGAGTAGAGATAAAATAGGCTTTGTGTTTTACATCGCACTTCGGACAAACTTGCTCATTATTACTTCGCCAACGTAACTGACAAAGCATAGACAGTGTTTCGTCATCCGATAGTTTGACTATCTTGATAGGCGAAAGCAAACGAGCTTTGCTTGTGAGAAGGAAGTGTTGTGCCATAAAACCTTGAGTTCTAATTAATTAATCCCTATAATATACACAAACGTATAAATAAAATCAAGAGGATTTTATACAAATGTGTATATCCAAGAGGCTACAACAAGCCTGCCAAGTTAAGGGATTGAAATTAAAAGGGTTTATTGAGGTTACAGGACTGCCTTATCGAACAGGTCAAAGTTATTTAAGTGGTGTAAGAGAGCCAAATGCCGAAGGGATGCAAATAATTTGTACACGAATGAGGATAAATATAAACTGGCTTTTAACTGGCTCTGGAGCTATGTTTATTGATGAACTTGAGTGTAACCCAGAAGGTGAAGAAATCACACTCTTAGAAAATTTTAGAAAGAGCAATGAAGTAGCTAAAAAAGCTATTTATCAGGTTGCTAAAACTTTATCAGATGAACTTAATCAATAAGGATGCAAATGAAATTAAATAAAATAATAAATGGTGATTCCGTCCAAGAAATGAATAAGC
>NZ_JAQIBB010000095.1:0-11790 GCF_027920745.1 Gallibacterium faecale
TGTCGGCTTACTCCGACATTTTTTTATTCTATTACTTTTGCCGTATAGTGGAGTTTTTCAATAGCTTGAATAAGTTGCTGGTTAGTAACTTCTGGTTTTGTAATCACTTTTACGGTATGTTCATTCATATTAGCTTTGGTTTTAATCACACCATCAAGCGCACGCAACTCTTTATTCACCAAATAAACACAAAGCTGACAAGTCATTTCCTTAACATAAAACGAAATTTCACGTTCTGCGGTCTGTGAGATCGGTTGTGGCTGAGCTGCTGTTGCAGCATAAACTGCTTGAGAAAATGCCGATACCATTAATAAGACATAGATAATTTTTTTCAACATATAATCCTCTTATTATTCTAAAAACCAAGGTAACACTGTCGGATAAGTGAGGAAAAATAAAATGACAATAAAAACCAGCCAATAAAGTGCAATCAGCCATTTGCGAGATAAATATTTAGTACAAATAATTTTCTTTGAGAAAATTAACAACCAAAATCCATAACCAAACGCACCTAATGACAAAATTAACATCGGAATCCGCAAATAATCAAAGCGATTGAGTTCAATTAACCAAGTAGAAGAAACACCAAATACCAGATAGATCAATGGTGCAATACAACACAAAGTTGAGGTTACTGCTGCAATGACAGCAGTAACACAACTGGCAAAAAATTGATTATTTGATTTCTTTAGAAATGAACTCATAACCAAATTCTTTCGGATTATATGAATTTAACGGATCACCGCCGATTTCTGCATAAGGGTAACCAAAATTATTGATTGGTTTTAATTCTGGTGCAGGATAAAGATCAAAATCACGCGCATGATTAAAACCAACCCAATTTGCTTCCCAGTTACCAAATAGATATTTAGCAACCGCTTGAGTTGCAGGATCTTCTACCGATTTTTTCTCAGTTAAACGCATTTTCGCAACATCCGCTGAATCCACTGGTACCCAACCAAATCCAGCTAAATAAAATTCAGCACGGCAATGTTGACCACCATCTTCATTAGCTACGCCATCTTTAGCACTACCAAAAGCTTTCTTTGAATATTTCTCCATTTTTGGTGCAGCACCTAAACGGATACCAAAAATTTCACGCGCAGGGATCCCCGAAGCACGCGCTAATGCAACAAACACTGAATTAATATCAGTACATTTTCCTTTTAATACACCTGTTGTCAGAATCTTCTCAACATCACCATCCCCACAGCCTAAAACAGAATTATCACGTTCCATATTGTTGACAATCCATTGGTGAATCAGCTCTGCTTTTTTTAGTGGATTTTTTTCATTGCCCACAATTTTGTCAGCAAACTGTTTCACAATACCATCGATTTTAATATGTGGTGTTGCTTTGAGGTAAGGTTGAACATCAACCGAATAATTAATTTTTTCCGGCATCTTATAATCTTTTAATGCGCCCGTCACCATTGGTTCACGGTCTTTAGTTTCAATAACCATTTTTACTTTAAGGATACGTTTATCTGCTTTCTCTCCCCAACTCGCATAAAGTGTTTTTGCGCCATATTGGTTATTTTCTGTGATATACGCATTACGATAGTTTCCTTCAAATTCAATTGATTTTAATGTTTGGTAGTCACTATTGAATGGTAATGGTACCCATAAATTGGTTTCGCCCACTGCCCCTTTTGGTGCAACAAGATCATAAGAATTAGTAAATTCGTAAGTATGTGTTGTTGTATTTGGATTAACTTGAGTAACAGGTGTTGTGGCATAGGCCATGCCAGAAATGAGCATTGATGCTAACAGAAGTTTTTTCATATTGTGTAACCTTAAAATAAACATAACTTGCTATATTTTGAATGTTCACTTGCAGTGAACTTGGTAAGGATACTCGGATTGATGAAAAAAGAAAGCAATATTTTTTATAAATCTATTTTCTCAATAAAAAAATGCAACGATAAAAATTTTAAAATAAAACGCTTATCGTTGCACTTTGGTAATCACGTTTAACGTGTTTTGCTCTGCGTTGATAACTGCCTTTTCCTTTACGTTGGCGTTCAATACGTTGTCTGAATAATTTATCTGTAACTAGTGCTTTCACCGCACTTTCTTGAATTTCACCACGCTGGTGTTGATAAGATTGTTTCATAAATTTTTCCTTTCTTCATAATGCTAAAAAACCGCCAAATTTTGGCGGCGTGTATTATGACAAATTTATACTCGGCTGACTATAAAATCTCTAGCACATTTTCAGGCGGACGACCAATTCTGGCTTGATTGTCATTAATCACGATTGGACGCTCTAATAATGCTGAATGATCGACAATGGCTTGTAACAATTTTTCCTTTTGTTCTGGAATCGCTGGATCTAATTGATCTAAACCAAGTAATTTATATAAATCATCTTTAGTTCTCATCATCAGACGAGGATCCTCAATGCCCAATTTTCCCATCAGTGCTTTTAATTCTGGTAATGAAAATGTGCGATCTAAATATAGGATCACTTCAGGTTGAATTTTTTGCTCTTCTAATAACTGTAAAGTGGCACGACTTTTAGAACAACGAGGATTATGTAAAATTTTAATTGCCATTTTTTTCTCCTTCTTGATGATTAAGCTTCATCACTCTATCACGCTTAACCAAAAATCAAAAATAAATTACGAAAATACAATTTTGCATAGTTTTTTCATTTTGCTTCCTGTATAATCTTGCGACCCTGTTAATTACATTGGTTTTTCCCGCCATGTAATTTTTTTATGCTTAAAATACACTCGAAGGGGTGTTATTGAGGGCGAAAAGGTGTGTTCAAACATTTGAACACAGGGTGTTAAATTATTATTTTGGTAATGAATTAATGAAAACTTTTGTAGCAAAACCAGAAACAGTAAAACGCGACTGGTATGTAGTTGATGCGACAGGTAAAACTTTAGGTCGTTTAGCTGCAGAAATCGCAAGCCGCTTGCGTGGTAAACATAAACCTGAATATACTCCACACGTTGACACAGGTGATTACATCATCGTTATCAATGCTGATAAAGTTGCTGTAACAGGCCGTAAAAAAACTGATAAAATTTATTACTGGCACACTGGCTACGTTGGTGGTATCAAACAAGCGACTTTTGCTGAAATGATTGCTCGCCGTCCAGAACGTGTGATTGAAATCGCAGTTAAAGGTATGTTGCCTAAAGGTCCTTTAGGTCGTCAAATGTACCGTAAATTAAAAGTGTATGCAGGTAGCGAACATAACCACGCTGCACAGCAACCACAAGTTTTAGATATTTAATCACGAGGTTTAGACTATGGCAGATCAAAACTACGGCACAGGCCGCCGCAAAAGCTCTTCAGCTCGTGTATTTATTAAACCGGGCACAGGTAAAATTACTATCAATCAACGTGAAATCGACGTTTATTTCGGTCGTGAAACTTCACGCATGATTGTTCGTCAACCTTTAGAATTAGTGGATATGGCAGAAAAATTTGACCTATATATCACTGTTAAAGGTGGCGGTATCTCTGGTCAAGCAGGTGCAATTCGTCACGGTATTACTCGTGCGTTAATTGAGTATGATGAAACTTTACGTCCAGTATTACGTGCAGCTGGTTTCGTTACCCGTGATGCTCGTCGTGTTGAACGTAAAAAAGTTGGTCTTCGCAAATCACGTCGTCGTCCACAATACTCAAAACGTTAAGTGCGACAAGGTGTCGTACTTATGGCAATATTTCCTTATATATCAAGGATTTATTGCAGGAAATACTGGTTGCACCAACCAGATATTTCCAACTTTTCAAGCACCTCTTGGAGGTGCTTGGGAAGGCAGACCAAGAACGGAGCGTTGCTCAAAACTTGGTTCTAAGTTGGTCAATGTAAACAGACCATCTCTAAAGGATAGAGGTATGATCTTCACTTTGATGTACTTAATATTCCCTGTTTAACAAAGTATTAAGAAGAGTAAGTAAGCAAGATCCCGTTTCGAAGTTACCCATACTTCCTGTTAATACTATCAAAAGTATTAAGACAATAACTTCAGTGAAAACTGAAATTATTAGTTGGGTTACCCATACCCCAGAGAGGAGAAAAGTTTACACACCTACTATAAAGAAAGCCCAAAGATAGTTCAGTGCTCAGAAAAACTATCAGAACTAAGATCTGGTAAATCTTAGGGAGGGAGTACTTACTTCACATTATGTATATCATTGAATATACATTTACTTATTCATTTTATGTATATCTGAGTATATACATTTATCTATTCACTAAATACTCTTGATATGGGGTATTTTCGATAGCAAATGAAAGAATGGGAATAAATAAGTTCTCAAGATTTCAGGAGCTAGGCTTTACTACACCTATAATTCATTAATTACTCTTCTAATCTGGAAATAGAAAGTTTAATCACTTTGTATTTTTTGTACTAGATAAAGAAGAGTGGGATTGTATTTTGGGTAAGTTTAAACATTGCGAATAGAAAGCATAAGTGAATTTGGAAGTAACAGTAAAGGCTTATTTATTGCAGTATAGGGCGTACCAACTTAGTAAGTATGCGTAAGCTGTTATCATCATTGTTACAATCAATAAAACTGAAGATATAAGTAGTACAGTAGTATTGATGAGGTAACCTGTTATATGGCTAACAGTAGTCTAGGGATAGTGCATCACTGGCAACGGTGTTGTGCAGAGCTTCCTGACAATGAACTCCTGAGCAATCAGTCAATAAAATCGTGAGAAATTATTGAGAGAGAACTAATAGCAAGTTCTTGAGGGGCTAGACTGAATAGAAAGATAAATGAAAGTGAACAACTGATAAACCTCGTTATTGAGACAAAGCCAAAGCTATTGATAGGCTTTAACCAAAAGGTAGGCAGTCGGTTATTCCTCTTTAACGTGGGAATACGCCATCTTAAGCACTGTCGGGGAACAGGTTGTATCTTCACTATTCGTGTGATGATAACGGAACTTGGTAAGCCTGTATTTTCGCCTTGTCCACAATACTCAAACCGTTTGAAATAGAATGATTGAGTAAAACAAACAAGGCAGGTAAAGCGTAAGCAATACTGTTGAAAATGCAGGTAAGGGAAGTTGGAAAAAGCGAAGGCTACATTGCAATGATGTAGATAGGGTATGAAACATAACCTAATCCGAAAGGATGCAGACTTCCAACTGGTCTTTCATCGCAAGATGAGTAGCAATTCCTTTAAGGGTTATTAGTGTTAGTTTGTCCCATTGGGGCAATTTAAAGTTTTCTTACTCTAATGGAAGGGAAACAAACTAATAACAAATGTAAACTATTTAAAGAAAGGCGAGCGTTGGGCTTGCTAGCTAATTAACTTGATTAGCTCATTGTGATGGGTGGGAAATCCCATCACACCTAACGCCCGTACTCTTTAACCCAATCGGTTACAAGAGCGGTTAAAACTATCGGTATTCGGTAGTTCCTCTTGTACACGACCAAGTTTACACTGAGGAATTTACCCACTTACCGAGACCTTTTAACTTACCTTGTAATATCAGAGGTAGGTATGAAAGAGCGTAAGCATTATACTGAAAAAGTAGCTTGCAATCCAGCGACCTCGCACATCTCACAATGGCATTACGTTGAATGGCGTAAAGCAGAAAGGTATGTGAAAGGAATGCAAATTCGGATTGCGAAGGCTACGCAGGAGAGCGATTGGCGTAAAGTGAAAAACTTACAACGAATGCTCACCCACTCGCATTACGCCAAATTGGTGGCGGTAAAGCGAGTGACTGAAAATAAAGGCAAAAAGACAAGTGGTGTTGATAAAGTGCTTTGGAATACCCCTGAAGCAAAATGGCAAGCAGCACTCTCTTTAACGGACAAAGGATATAAACCTCGCCCATTAAGACGAGTTTATATTCCCAAAACCAATGGAAAGAAACGTCCATTAGGTATTCCAACAATGAAAGATAGAGCAATGCAAGCCTTACATTTATTAGCATTACAGCCTGTAGCAGAAACAAACGCTGACAAAGGTTCGTATGGGTTTAGACTAAACCGTTCAACGGCAGACGCTATTACCCATATACACCAAATTTATTCGCATAAAGGGAAGAAAACCAATCAAGCTGTTGAATGGGTACTGGATGCGGATATTGCAGGTTGCTTTGACCATATAAACCACGACTGGCTAATAAAGCATATTCCGATGAATAAGCGAATATTGCGGAAGTGGCTAAAATCAGGTGTTGTTGAATTTGGTCAATTAAAACAGACTACAGAAGGTACACCGCAAGGCGGTATTATTTCGCCAACGTTGGCAAATATGACATTAGATGGATTGGAATGCTTACTTGAAAACCATTTTGGGAAAAAAGGAAGTAGAAAAATCCGAGAAAACAAAACGTATCTAGTAAGATATGCAGATGATTTTATTATCTCAGGGAAAACAAAAACATTGCTTGAGGAAAAAGTCATTCCTTTAATTGAAGGTTTTCTAGCAGAAAGAGGTTTAACCTTATCGGCAGAAAAAACAAAGGTTGTGCATATTGAACAAGGTTTTGATTTTCTAGGTTGGACTGTTAGACGTTTCAAATCCAAGATTTTGGTTAGACCAAGTCAAAAGAATGTAAAAGCATTCTACAATAAGGTTAAATCAACAATCTCTGTAATGAAAATGGCTCAACAGAAAGACTTAATAATGGTGCTAAATCCAATGTTAAGAGGATGGGCAAATTATCATAAAAGCCAAGCGGCAAGTAAAATATTTGGACGGATGGATGCTTTAGTTTGGAAAGTCTTATGGAAATGGTGTAAGCGGCGTCATCACAATAAAGGGATCAAGTGGATAAAGGAGAAATACTTTTGTACCAATGCGACCCGTAATTGGCTATTTGGCACGGTATATACCAATGATAAAGGTGAAACATATCCATTAAATTTGTTTTATTGTGGAAATGTTAAAATAAAACGGCATATTAAAATAAAGTCTGAATATAATCCGTTCTTGCCTGAATGGGAATTATATGGAGAAAAACTTAGCCAAGATCGTCTATATGATGAACAATCTCATAGGCAACAATGGCAAGCTCTATATAAAGACCAAAGTGGAAAATGTGCTTTATGCAGGTTACCAATTACCAAAGAAACAGGTTGGCACGATCACCATATCGTGTACAAAATGTTTGGTGGCAATGATACGTTAAGTAATCGTTGTCTGGTACACCCAAATTGCCATACAAAAATATACGCCTTAAATTTGAAAGTTGTAAAGCCGACTAGCTAATAGTTAATAGAAAGGCTTGAGCTGTATGCGGAGAAATTCGCTTGTACAGTTCTTAGGGGGCGAAGATATAGTAATATATCTTTGCTACCCGACGTGCGACAAGGTGTCGTACTTATGGCAATATTTCCTTATATATCAAGGATTTATTGCAGGAAATGCTGGTTGCACCAACCAGCTATTTCCAACTTTTCAAGCACCTCTCGGAGGTGCTTGGGAAGGCAGACCAAGAACGGAGCGTTGCTCAAAACTTGGTTCTAAGTTGGTCAATGTAAATAGACCATCTCTAAAGGATAGAGGTATGATCTTCACTTTGATGTACTTAATATTCCCTGTTTAACAAAGTATTAAGAAGAGTAAGTAAGCAAGATCCCGTTTCGAAGTTACCCATACTTCCTGTTAATACTATCAAAAGTATTAAGACAATAACTTCAGTGAAAACTGAAATTATTAGTTGGGTTACCCATACCCCAGAGAGGAGAAAAGTTTACACACCTACTATAAAGAAAGCCCAAAGATAGTTCAGTGCTCAGAAAAAACTATCAGAACTAAGATCTGGTAAATCTTAGGGAGGGAGTACTTACTTCACATTATGTATATCTGAGTATGAGTATATACATTTATCTATTCACTAAATACTCTTGATATGGGGTATTTTCGATAGCAAATGAAAGAATGGGAATAAATAAGTTCTCAAGATTTCAGGAGCTAGGCTTTACTACACCTATAATTCATTAATTACTCTTCTAATCTGGAAATAGAAAGTTTAATCACTTTGTATTTTTTGTACTAGATAAAGAAGAGTGGGATTGTATTTAGGGTAAGTTTAAACATTGCGAATAGAAAGTATAAGTGAATTTGGAAGTAACAGTAAAGGCTTATTTATTGCAGTATAGGGCGTACCAACTTAGTAAGTATGCGTAAGCTGTTATCATCATTGTTACAATCAATAAAACTGAAGATATAAGTAGTACAGTAGTATTGATGAGGTAACCTGTTATATGGCTAACAGTAGTCTAGGGATAGTGCATCACTGGCAACGGTGTTGTGCAGAGCTTCCTGACAATGAACCCCTGAGCAATCAGTCAATAAAATCGTGAGAAATTATTGAGAGAGAACTAATAGCAAGTTCTTGAGGGGCTAGACTGAATAGAAAGATAAATGTAGTGATCCACTAAATTAGCAGTCCTTGATAGGTTTTTTTCGCTAAAATTGGCGGTAATCCTTGATTATATGTAGAAGATCAGACTTGATCTGACAAATCATTATAAAAATGAGAGTTTCCCGTTTAGAATATGAGTGTCTAAAATTCAATCTAAACAAAAAAGGAAACTCTCATGTTTTATTCTAACAATCCTCTCATTAAACACAAGATTGGTTTACTTAATTTAGCGGAAGAACTTGGAAACATATCTCAAGCTTGCAAAACGATGGGAATGAGCCGGGATACGTTCTATCGTTATCAACAAGCTGTAGAACAAGGCGGTGTTGATGCATTACTGAATCAAACTCGTCGAGTACCGAACATCAAAAATCGAGTAGATGAAAAAGTTGAGCAAGCAGTCGTAAAATTTGCTCTTGATTTCCCCGCGTATGGACAGGTTCGTGTGAGCAATGAACTTCGTAAGCAAGGTATTTTTGTATCTGCTGGTGGTGTTCGTTCTATTTGGCTACGCCATAATCTTGCTAACTTTAAACAGCGTTTAAATGCTCTCGAAAAAGAAGTTGCTGAAAAAGGGCGTAATGGACAATTTGGATGCTAAAAACTTCTGAAAAGCTTATCATGAAAGGCTTTTAGATAGGTCAAAGGCTTTGAATACAAAAAATGCTTTTTCTGTGGCTCAAATCGAGTCAAAAAGAATGGCACTCGCAACCATAAACAACGCTACAAATGTTCGGATTGTCATCGTCAATTTGACGGTGGCAATCGCATCAATTCTCACGAAATTTGGCTAGCCTACACACAAGGCAAGCAAACCATCAAGCAACTTGCCATTCGTTATCATTGCAACGAAAAGACCATCAGACGACACTTGGATAAAGTCCAAATTACACTTAAAACCCCGACATCAATCGCTGTTAATTTACTGATGGATACCACCTATTTCGGACGAGAATACGGCGTCATGGTTTTTGCAGACAGCCGAACGCAGCAAGTACTTTTTATCAAAACAGTTGAATACGAAACCAATCAACACTACCTTATGGGTATTCAACACCTAAAATCACAGCATATTGAAATACAAAGTATTATCTGCGATGGACGACGTGGATTAACCACATTATTGTCTGATATTCCTGTACAACTTTGTCAATTCCACCAAGTACAATGCATCATCCACTACCTATCGCGTCATCCTAAAGATCCTGCACCACAAGCATTGTTAGCCCTCACATATCGAATGAAAAATTGTACAGAAAAAGATTTCAAACAAGGCTTGAAACAATGGTATCAACAACACAAAGAATATCTAAATGAACGTAGCATCAATTTAGAAACAGGTAAAATGTGGTATACCCATAAACGTCTGAGAACGGCTTATTTCAGTTTAAAACGAAATATACCGTTGTTATTTCAATTTGAGAAATATCCGGAATTAGACATTCCAAAAACCACAAATTACTTAGAAGGTCTGTTTGGAGATTTAAAGAACAAATTGAGATGCCATCAAGGGTTAAAGAAGGAACGTAAGATAAAGTTTATTCAGGATTATTTGATGAGTAAAAATGACTTTTAGCCTCCAAAATGTCCATTAGGAGGCTGTTTTATGATTGTAGCCTCCATTTTGTCCATTACTCCTGAAAAAGGTATTATCTTGAGTGAAAGCCAAGTTCAAGCTTTAGAACGTAAAAAAGACGATGATATTGCATGTGGTGAAATTGAGACGGCTCACCCTGGCTATTTAGGCTCACAAGATACTTTTTATGTAGGCAATTTAAAAGGCGTGGGACGTATTTATCAGCAAACGTTTGTTGATACTTATAGCAAGGTTGCTTTTGCGAAGCTCTACACGATGAAAACAGCAATTGCTGCTGCGGATATGTTAAATGATAAAGTGTTACCGTTCTTTGTGTCACAAGGTTTACCAATGTTGCGAATTTTAACGGATAGGGGAAGCGAGTATTGTGGCAAGGTCGAAAATCATGATTACGAGCTGTACTTAGTGATTAATGATATTGAGCATACAAAAACTAAAGTAAAACACCCACAGACAAATGGCATCTGTGAGCGTTTTCATAAGACTATCTTGCAAGAGTTTTATCAAGTGGCTTTTAGAAAGCACATTTATACAGATTTAGCTCAACTGCAAGCTGATTTAGATGAATGGTTAGTGTATTATAATCTTCATCGAACTCATCAAGGCAAAATGTGCTGTGGTAGAACACCAATGGAAACATTACTTGATGGAAAATGTATTTGGGCAGAAAAGAATTTAGGCTCAAATTAATCTGACAGGCGCTGTAATTTTAAACGGGGACTGTCAGATTAGGTTTGATCTTCTACACATATTACCAAAATATCAACTCATCATTATCAAATTCTAGCTCTACCCTATCCGATTCAAGCTGTTCAATTGATTTATTTTCTGTCGTTCCATTCATTAACCGAGTGGCCCAATTACCAGTAACATACGCTAATGTATGAAAACAATATCTTTGCTCATTACTTAATGTATCTCCAACAATCACTGTAGCAGGAATATGAAGTAATGTTAGCTGTATATAGCACATCATTGCAGTAATAAAATCTATATCTCTTGCTTCAACATAAAGTTGTCGTTGATAATTGATATCATATTGTTGCAATGTTTTTGCCATCGCTATAATCATTGCTCCAGAACCACATGAGGGTTCGCTTAATGTAATAAACTCTTTTTTGTGTGTGTTTTTGTCAATATGTAATTGAGCCATAAATTCTGCAATAGGAAATGGCGTAAAAAATTGTCCTTTAAATTCATCACCTAAATCTAATGACATAAACACATCGCCTAGAAAATCTTGATAAGGTTGCTGCTCAAATGCTATAACGACAGAAGAAAATAATTTACTAAGTAGTGTTTTTTCTTCTTGATTATATGATATAGCTATCCTTTGGTAGTCTTGTAAAAGATTTTCATCAACTTCTATATTTATGATTTTCATTACACAAGCATAAAGTTCAAAGCCAAAAATGAAAATAAAGTCACTAAATAAAGCAGAACTTCTTTTTCCTGATATATTGATAAGTCTGTGAAAATCACTGATAAATGTTTTCTTCTCATCTAGTCTAGTTTTCTCTTTCATTACATTACTCCTGTCGAATAAAGGAGTAACCCTTAGAGGATGTTACTCCTCTAAGGGAAGAAAATAGATAAGTTAAAATTTATTCATTATCAAATAACGTTGATATTATATGCTTTAATGTAAATTATTAGGCTGCAACAGTTTGTTCATATAATCGCATAACATCACGAATTTCAAACAAGTATTCAGTAGCCCTTCGAGCATGTCCCGATGCTTTAAAAATCGCTTTTTTGTCAGATTTTAATACCTTTATCCAGCTATCAATATAACTAGCATTGAATGAAATAGTATCAAACCCAAGTG
>NZ_JAQIBB010000096.1:0-11784 GCF_027920745.1 Gallibacterium faecale
AAAAAACCTCTGATAAACAACAATTTATCAGAGGTCAATAAGATAATAAAAGCTAAGAAAAAGATTACTTCAACACTTTCCAACAACGATAGCCATAAATACTAATTACAACAAAACAAATTAGTGGCAATACAAAAGAAGCATTAATTGCTGGTAATCCTGCAACTTCACCCATGTCAATGATATACCCTTGTAATGGCGGCATTAATGCACCACCAACAATCGCCATTACTAAGCCCGCAGCACCTAAAGTAGCTTCTTCTTTTAGTCCATTTAATGCAATTCCGTAAATTGTTGGGAACATAAGAGACATAAAACCTGAAGTTAAAATAAGACAATAGACTCCTAACACACCATCAATAAAAATTACCCCTAAAATTGTCGCAAAACCACCTAATGCAAATAGCATTAACATTAATTCTGCTTTCAAGTATTTCATTAATGCTGTACTGATAAAGCGGCTAACAATGAATAATCCCATTGCCATAATATTGAAGTTTTGTGCCTCTGCTTTAGTAAAACCTAAACGCTCTGCATATTGAATAATAAATGTCCAACACATAATTTGCGTTGCAACATAAAATAGCTGAGCAATCACCCCTTCACGATATTTCATATTTTTAGATAAACGACTTATCGCTTCTCCAAAACGAATTCTAGGCTGTTCTTCAGTACGTGTTTTAGGCATTTTATAAAGTGCAATAATAATGAAAATCGCCAAAACAACAAAACCTAAAATCACATAAGGATCTCGAATTACCGCAAGATCGTGGGTTCTAATCACCGTTTTTTCTGCCGCTGATAATGTTGGGAAAATTAAATTTCCTGCCGCATCACGTTTATCAGAATCTAGCTGAGTTAATACAAATTGTGATGCGACAAACATACCTAAAATAGAACCAAGTGGATTAAATGATTGCGCAAAGTTTAATCTTCTGGTTGCCGTTTCTGGATCTCCCATAGATAGAATATAAGGATTCGCAGTCGTTTCTAAGAAAGCAAGACCAAAAGTGAGGATATATAATGAAAACAGAAAGAATGAAAACATTTCATATTTTGCTGCTGGGTAAAATAGCAAAGCACCGACACAATAGAGAGCTAACCCTAGCAATACACCATATTTATAATTATAGCGACTAACAAATAATGCAGCAGGAATTGCCATTGTGCCATAACCACCATAAAAAGCAAATTGTACTAAAGCCGCTTGCGATGCTGGAATTTCCATTACTGTTTGAAACGCTGCTACCATTGGGTTAGTAATATCATTAGCAAATCCCCATAATGCAAATAAGGTTGTCAGCAGCATAAACGGTATTACATATTGTTTTTCTAATACTTTCGCTTTCATAAAGTTGTCTCCTTTTATGGAATAAATAATGATTATTCTTCGACTCTCAGACCATATGACTTAAACTTCTCTAATACAATTTTCATTTCATCTGAAGATAAGGTTGGAATTGGTAAGCCTGTTGCTAATAATTTGATATACCAACTTGCTAAAACTTCTACTTCATGAGCTAACCATAAAGCTTTATCTAAGTTTTTTTCTGCGGCAATTAAGCCGTGATGAGCTAACAGAATCGCTTTAGATTCTTGAATCCCTTGATACACATATTCAGCTAATTGGTGCGTACCAAATGTTGCATAAGGCACACATGGAATATGATCTGTACCGCCAACAGCAATCATATAATGAATCGCTGGAATAGATTTTTCGAGAATTGATACCGCAGCACAATTCACCGCATGGTTATGTACCACTGCATCAACATCATTGCGTGCTTTATATACTGCAAGATGGAAATGCCATTCACTTGATGGTAGTTTCTCTTGTTCATAATTCCCGTTTCCATCTACATAGACGATACTATCAACATTCATCTTTTCGTATGGCATTCCTGTTGGCGTAATCAACATACCGTCTTGATAACGCACACTCACATTACCCGCAGTACCTTGATTTAAACCTAAACGTGTCATTTCTAGACAAGTATCAATAATTTTTTGTGAAAGTTGTTCTCTATTCATAATTAGTCCTTACTTAGGGTAACCCCTTTTTTAATAATAATATTGCCGTATTTTGCTGTTTCACCCGTGATAACAACAGCAAATGCCTGTATTGCACGATCATAAAAAGCAAAACGATCAATACGTGTTAAATGTGGTACTACACTTGCACCTTCTTGGATAGCTGATAAATAACGATCTTCTACTTTAGGGTCGAGCTGATCTCCTTCTACTGCATTCATCATTACTAGCGGCGCATCAACATACTGATCAAACTCAATCAGTTGACTAATACCTGTTAATAATGTGGCTACATCTACGCCATCTGCTCTAATAACTCGATGATGTAATTGATGTCCTGGAAAATGAGCATCTGCTAATACAAGCTCATCACCATGTCCCATTTCAGCTAATACTTTTAATAATGTAGGTGAAATTGCTGGGTGAATTCCCTTTAACATACTGTCCTCCTTAAACTGAAATTTGTGGTATCACACTTTCCCGAAGCGATTTCATTTGTTGTTGTGCGGTCGCTAAGTCCGTATATACATTAATGCCTTTGAATACTGTCATTGCAGCACCCAAAGCGGTTGATTCAGCCACTTGTACAACCTCTATTGGTAAGCCAATCGCATTTGCTCGGATTTGATTCCACAATCCATTTTTTGCCCCACCACCAACACAAATTAAACTTTCAGCTTGGAAATGCCCTACTTGTTGTAGTAAGTTCAAATTCACCTTTAATTTGTCTGCGAGATATTTCAAGGTTGCAATATAGATTTCTCCTCGTTTGGTATGCATAGACAATCCTGTGAATTGCCCCAAACCTAGAGATTCATCACTAAACTCAAAATTACCCTGCAAACATACATGCGTAGAAGCACTCTCTACCGCTTGAGCTTCTGCAATCATCGTGGCGTAATAATTGTCCTTACCATAACAATCACTAAATAGGAGTTTGCCTACCCACTCTAAAATGCCAGAGCCTACCCACTGGATTGCTGGGTTAAAGATGCCAGTTTTTGCATCCCATTCCGTTGTTAATCCTTGATTTAAATATTCAGGTTGTACAATCGCCTGCTCAGTTCTAGCCATTAAAATTTCCCAAGTTCCAGAACTTAAAACAGGTTGATTTAGACCTGCCCCTGATCCCAAAATAGCGAACTGGGTATCATGTCCACAAGAAATTACAGGTATCCCTGCTGAAATTCCTATTTGGTTAGCCATAGCTGGCAAGAGTGTCCCTATCTGTTCTCCTGCACTTACTAAAGGAGGTAATTGTTCACGGCTTAACTGTAAAAAATCTAATACTGCTGAATCCCAATCTGCTGTTTGCAGATTAGTCATCATTGAGGTTCCAGCCATTGTTCTATCTGTGGTCATTACCCCTGTTAAGCGGTATGTCAGCATGGAGGAAATAAATAAGAAATGTTCTATTTTTTGATATAGCTCTGCTTCATATTGTTGTAACCAACGCAATTTATATAAAGTATTAAAACTATATTGACCAATACCATTACGTTGATATAGCGCATTAACGTCAATCTCTTCAGCTAAAGATTTCATTACTGGTAATGTACGAGGACATTTCCATGAAATAATGGGATAACATTGTGTGCCTTGAATAAAAGGTGCGCCATCTACCCCAAACGTAGTCACCCCAATCGCATCTACAGATAAATGTTGCTCAGATAATCTTTCGCTAACCTCTCTTGCACAACATAATAATTTCTGTGTAATCTGCTCAAAGTCCCAAATTTTATAATCAGAATGTTGTTTATCTGAATCTGTTTGGTTAGGCTGGTGAGATGAAGCAATGATCTTTCCTTGTTCATTCATTGCAATCGCTCGTACATTGGTTGCGCCACAATCTAAAATAAGTGCAATAGCCATAAAGCTCTCCTTTTAGAAAACTCCCTCCATAGAGGGAGTTTTCCTATCTTTATCACTTATATAAAGGTCCAAAATTTTGGCACGCTCTATAATCTTGACCTTCTTTATCCTGGCCAAAAGCACTCCATGCACTTGGACGGAAAATTGCTTCATCTTCAATATTGTGCATACATACTGGAATACGTAACATTGAAGCCAATGTAATTAAATCAGCACCAATATGACCATAACTTACCACACAGTGATTTGCACCCCAGTTTGCCATCACTGAATACACATCTTTGAATGCCCCTTTTCCAGTAAGACGAGGTACAAACCATGTACAAGGCCAAGTTTCATTTGTGCGTTTACTCAAGGTATCATGCACATCTGTTGGTAACTCTATTGACCATCCCTCAGCAAGCTGTAATACAGGCCCTAAACCTTTCACTAAATTAATACGACTCATCGTGAACGGAAGTCCCCCTTTAGTAAGGAATTGTGAGGACAAACCACCGCCACGGAAATATTCATGTACCGCAGCACACCAACGCGTATTTTCAACACAACGTTTTCCGTCTTCTTCTGTAACTTCCCAGACTGGCTTAATCAGATGTTCACCTTGTTGATTTTGATGTTGCCCTGTACCATCTAATGTTGCTGAACCCGAATTTAATAAATGGAGGAATCCTTGTTCAGGGCGGAAGCCTGTAACACGTTCTACGGAGTCTTGGCTCCAATAAGTACGTACATCCGCAAAGATTTGAGCTTGTCCAGTTAATTGATTTGCTAACAACATAGTAATGCCATTTAAGGAATCATTTTCTGTTGCCATAATGAAAGGAGGACGCACCCCATTCCAATCATAAGTAGAATTGAGGATCGCTTCCATAAAGTCTCCATTAGGTAAGTGATCTGTCCACTGTCTTTGTCCTTGGAAACCTGCTGCAATCGCATTATGCCCTAATGCTTCTTCACCAAAATTCAATTCTGCTAATTTTGGATTTCCAACCATTAAATCACGGGCAATAATGGTCATTTTGACGACATTTTCCCAAAGTTCTTCTTTTTCAGCTGCTGAACGTTGGAATTCAGGTTTATTTGTATCAATACCTTCCTTACAGTATTGTTTTACCCAAGATAATGCCAATTTAACTTCTTCTTCATCATAAATTTTTCTATCTAAACGGCGTTTAATTTCTGTCATATCAACATATTCATTACGCATACCGAGATAGTGTTGGAAAAATGGTTGATCGACAATAGATCCTGCAATTCCCATCGAAACAAAACCGATAGAAAGATAAGATTTACCTCTAATGCTCGCTACCACTAATCCTGCTCGAGCAAAACGTAATAATTTTTCTTTTACATCCTCAGGAATAGTAGTATCATCCGCTTCTTGGACTTCTGTACCATAGATAGAAAAAGCAGGTAATCCCATTTGAGTATGTCCTGCTAAGGCCGCAGCTAAATAAACAGCACCTGGACGTTCTGTCCCATTAAAGCCCCAAATCGCTTTCGGCATATGAGGATCCATATCAATTGTTTCAGATCCATAGCACCAACAAGGAGTTACAGTAATAACAACACCAACATTACTTAACTTAAATTTTTCTGCACAAGCTGCTGCTTCTGCTACCCCACCAATGCATGTATCCGCAATAACACATTCAACAAACTGACCATCTGCATGGCGGACTTGTGTTTGTAATAAATCCGCAACAGATTTCGCCATATTCATTGTTTGCTCTTCTAATGATTCTCTTACTCCCATGCGACGACCATCAATAGTTGGTCTAATACCAATCTTAATTTTTGTTGATTGCATAGATGTCTCCTTCAGTTTGCTTAATTGGAAAATCATATTTGTGTCTGACATAACACAAACGAACTGAAAAAATCATCTAATAACGCACGGGAAGTAAAAAGATATTTTTGAAACTTAATAAAGTTTTGTGAGATGAATCACAGAAAACAGTCAATTTTGACTAAATTTCTTAATTTTTTCTGCCCGAATAAATCAATAAATAATAAATTCGGTCAATTCAGGCATTATTAACCGAAAACAGTCACATTATTTTTCTGACAATATGCAGATAATTTTTCCGAGATACGCCCTTCAGTAAATAGCATATCCACTTGCGAGATTTCACCTAACTGAATTAAATTTTGTTTTCCAAATTTTGAGGGATCAACTAAAAGTAATTTCTGCCCTGAAACATCCATCATCTTTCGCTTAATCGCAACATTAAGCTCATTAGATTCCCAAATTGCCCCATTATCATCGACACCCACACAAGAAAAAATTCCAATATCAATATGTAAGCGAGCAAGTAAATATTCGGAAAGTGGGCCATAAAAAGCATCATATTTAGCAGAATAAACCCCACCAGTAGCAATAGTTTTTACATTCGGTTTATTCACCAAAGCGGTGATATTATGCATAGAGTTTGTAACCACAGAACAAGGAATATCTGGGATTAATTGTGCTACATACCAACTTGTTGAACTAGCATCTAACCCAATAACAGCCCCTTCATAAACATATTCAGCAACACGTTCTGCAATCGCTTTTTTTATATCTGCATTTGTTCTCTGACGAAGCTGAAAAGAGCTGCCTATATCATCTGTCTTTTTACTTAATGCCCCGCCATGAGTTCGATAAAGCAACTGCTGCTTTGATAAAAAAGATAAATCTCGTCTTATGGTTTCTACAGAAACTTTTAGTAGATGAGCCAATTCATTTACTTGAACTTGCCCTTGTTGATTTAATATATCCAAAATTAGACTGTGTCGATCTTTCATAAGATGCCTATTTTTACTTAATGATAAAAGCCCTGTTACAATAACAACAAGCTAATACTTTATCTACAATTAAACTCAATAAGTTTCTATAATATGCCATCAACATTATTTATTATCTGAATTTATCCTTATAAATCATTATGCTATTACTTATTGATAACCACGATTCATTCACTTTTAATTTAGTGGAGTTATTACGCAGAATTTTACCAACTGCTACATTCACTATCGTGCAGCACGATCAGATCCCATTTGAACAATTAGATCAGTTTTCACATATTTTGCTATCACCTGGACCAGATGTGCCATCGGCTTATCCACAACTGTTTGCAGTAATTGATCAATGTTATCAAGACAAAACGATTTTAGGGGTATGTTTAGGTCATCAAACACTCTGCCAATATTTTGGTGCCTCACTATACAACCTGCCCAATGTGCGGCATGGGCAAAATCATACTTTATGCCAAACAGCAAATTCACCTTTATGGCACAATATTCCACAACAAAGCCAAATTGGTTTATATCACTCTTGGGCGGTTGCTAAAGATTCGTTTCCCGAAATGATTGAAGTTACAGCAGAATGTGAAGAAAGGGTGATTATGGCAATGCAACATCGTCAGCTTCCTATTTATGGGGTACAATTTCATCCTGAATCTTTTATCACTGAATATGGCGAAACTTTATTGCGTAATTGGTTGGCAATTCGCCCTTAACCTATTTTAGAGGGAATTTATGCAAAAACTTCCACAACAACTTATTCAGAATCTAACTATTTTTATTAAGATTTTTTTATATCGCTTTAAGCAAAATAAACTCTCACAAGCGGCGGGCTTTCTCACTTACAGTACAATGTTGGCGATTGTGCCATTATTTATGGTGATTTTCGCTTTTTTTGCCGCATTTCCTGTTTTTAATGACTTAATTAAAGATTTTGAACAATTTATTTTTACCAATTTTGCCCCATCAGTCAGTAATACTGTTGAGCATTATATGCGGATGTTTATTGCCAACACGAAGAAGATGAGTGCAATCAGCATCGTTGGATTAATCATTGTCGCACTAATGTTGATTAAATCAATTGATACAACGTTAAATGACATTTGGGCAAATAGTAAGAAACGTTCTGCTCTTTACTCTTTCTCTATTTATTGGATGATTTTAACGCTTGGTCCAATTTTTATTGCAACCAGTATTGGAGTCAGCTCTTATATTTTTTCAAGCACTGTCTTTACCTATAAAACTGGCTTACCTTTTGGCTTAAAACTGTTAAGCTTCGTTCCTTTTTTATTATCTTGGTTAGCATTTACCTGTATTTATGCTGTTGTTCCTAACACCAAAGTTAATATTAAACACGCTGCTTGTGGTGCGTTGATTGCTGCAATATTTTTTACTTTAGGCAAGGCGTGCTTTACTTGGTATATGCAAGCATTTCCTTCTTATCAGTTAATCTATGGCGCTTTAGCAACACTGCCTATTATGATCCTATGGATTCATCTTAGTTGGACTTTTGTCTTACTTGGTGCACAACTTACTGCGGTATTAGATGATTTACAACGTATTCAGCGGGATGAATCTCAAGATCTGGATTTCAATTATTTTTATCAACAACTGATTACTAAAGCACAAACTGGAGAAAAAAGATGATCGCGCTGATTCAACGTGTTACACAAGCTAATGTTGTCGTTGACCAACAAATTATAGGTCAAATCGGTCAAGGAATTCTGGTTTTACTTGGTGTTGAACAAGATGATGATCAAAGCAAAGCTGATCGATTAATTGAAAAAGTATTAAATTATCGAATTTTTAGTGATGAAAACGGCAAGATGAATCTCAACGTACAACAAGTGCAAGGTGAATTATTAGTGGTTTCACAGTTTACCCTTGCCGCAGACACTAAAAAAGGGTTACGTCCAAGTTTTAGCCGTTCTGGACATCCGGAATTAGCTGAAAAACTGTATCACTACTTTGTCGAAAAATGCCGTCAAACTGTGCCTGTACAAACTGGGCAATTCGCAGCAGATATGCAAGTATCACTCACTAATGATGGACCTGTTACCTTTTGGTTACAGGTATAACAAAATAAATCTTCTGAATAAAAACAGCAATTAGAATTGATAAAAATTCCTATTTGTATTGTTATTTTTCAATCTAATTTGCTATTATTTTACCGTTTAAATTAATTCAGGAGATTAACTAATGTTGCATATTGTTCGTCACTTCATCACTTTTGCATTTCTAGTATGCTTATCCGTTTCTGCTTCAGCTATTACGGTAAAAGATGCTCAGGGAGAATTTACTATCAATCACGTACCAAAAAGAGTTGTCGCTCTTGAATACTCCTTTGTCGATGCTTTAGCCAATGTTGGTGTTAGTCCCGTTGGTGTTGCAGATGATAATGATAAAACCCGTATTTTACAAAGTGTTCGTGATAAAATTAATGACTGGAAATCGGTTGGTACACGCTCTCAACCAAGTTTAGAAGCTATTGCTGAATTAAAACCAGATTTAATTATCGCAGATCAAAATCGTCATAGTGCAGTTTATGATGAATTAAAGAAAATCGCTCCAACCTTACTCTTAAAATCACGCAAAGAAACCTACCAAGATAATCTAGTTTCTGCACAAATCATTGCTGATGTTGTTGGAAAATCACAAGAGATGAAAGCGAGAATTAAACAGCACAAGGAGAAAATGGCTGAAATTGCTAAATCATTACCAAAAGCACACGCCATAGTAGGCATATCTCGTGAAACACAATTCTTAATCACGACTAATAAATCTTACACTGGTAGTCTTTTAGAAGCGTTAGGATTTACCGTTGATAAGCCTCTAAATGCTAAAGATGATGCTAATAATCCAGCTGGATTAGAGCAACTAGCAACTTCCAACCCTGAATGGCTAATTATTGTTCACTATCGTGATGAAAGTATTGTGAAAAAATGGGTAAATGAACCTTTATGGAATGCACTAACCGCAGTACAAAAAAATCAAGTTATTAATACTAATGATGCTGCACTTTGGACACGTTCTCGTGGCTTAGATGCAGCAGAAAATATTGCTGAAATTCTACAAAAGGCAATGACTAAATAACTATGCGTTATTTAATCTATCGTTGGCTAAGCCCTATATTTCTATTATTACTCCTATTCTGGGCTAGCCTTTTTTTATTTTACCCTTTGAATGTTTCCGCTACTGATACAGTGCAAGCACTATTTGCCGATACAAATAATACAATTGCTAACATTACAATAACTAACCTACGCTTACCACGTAGTATTTGTGCAATATTAATTGGTGCTTCACTTAGCCTTGCTGGTGCATTATTACAAAGTATTACCCGCAATCCTCTTGCCTCCCCCTCACTATTAGGGATCAATTCTGGTGCATCTTTAGCTATGGTCATTGCAACAGCAATTAATCCTGCAATGATATCTACTTATAGTATCAGCTTTGTTGCAGCAGTTGGTGGTGGTTTAAGTTGGCTATTAGTTATGCTAATTAGTGCCGGTTGGAATGGTAACATTGAACGAAGCCGTATTGTTCTTGCAGGGATTGCTGTTTCTATGTTATGTGCTGCTCTCACCAAATTAACACTAATATTATCCGAAGATAACGCTTATGGTGTAATGAGTTGGCTAGCAGGAGGTATCGGACATATTCGCTGGGAAGCTGTATGGAATTTATTGCCATTTGTGCTCCCTGCAATTTTAATTAGTATGATCATAGCGAATAAATTAAATATCCTTAGTTTAAGTGATGAAACCGCAACATCACTTGGTATTAATCTCACTCAATTAAGAATTCTTATTAATTTATGTGCGCTATGCTTAATTGGTGCTTGTGTTAGTGTTGCAGGACCATTTGCTTTTATTGGATTACTTATTCCACACCTAGCTCGCTATTGGATTGGTTATGACCTACGTAAATCATTACCAATAACTATGTTATTTGGTGCTATTCTAATGTTAATCGCAGATATTATTGCTCGTGCTATCACCTTCCCCAATGAATTGCCCGCTGGCGCAATTTTAGCCCTGATTGGAGCGCCTTTCTTTGTATGGATCGCTAGAGGGAAGCAATAATGAAACTGTCTCCTTATTATCTTCTGCTATTACTCACTATTGTGTTCTTGCTGTTCATTATTAGCTTAATATTTGGCACCTATACACTTTCATTATCGAATATCTTTTCTGCATTAATGCATACAGGCGGTAAAGATCATTTCACTTTAATAGAATATCGTTTACCTCGTGCATTACTAGCAATTTTCTTAGGGGGTGCTTTAGCCTTATCTGGAACCTTAGTACAAGCAATTATAAGAAATCCTTTAGCTTCGCCTGAAATTCTAGGAATTAACAATGCAGCTGGGATGGCCGCCGTTATCGTTTTATCTTTCTTTCCCACCCTTTCAATCTACTGGTTACCACCAATTACATTTATTGCTGGCCTTATTGCTTTTATTATCCTTTGGTTTCTTTGTGGTTATCACTTCTCTACCTTAAAAATGGCATTAATTGGGATTGCACTTTCTGCACTATATGCAGCAATCACCCACTACATTATGCTGGCTAGACCACTTGAAATTAACTTAGCTATGCTCTGGCTAACAGGGAGTTTATGGGGAAGAAGTTGGGACTTTATTTATATTGCTCTGCCTTGGTTATTGATATTATTACCTGCAAGTTTACTACTTGGAAAGTACCTCAATATTCTTAGCCTTGGTGAAGAAAAAGCAAATAATCTTGGTGTTAATGTGCAGCATATTCAGCTGATTACTTTATTCATTGCTGTCGCTATTTCAGCAACAGCAGTGGCAGTGTGTGGACCAATTGCCTTTTTAGGATTAATTGCACCTCATATGGCACGAAAATTATTTGGGGGCTATCATCATATTTTAATTCCAGCTTCAATATTAATAGGTGCAATTTTATTACAACTTGCAGATATTATTGCTAGAACACTTGCCCCACCAATAGAACTCCCTGCAGGAATACTCACTGCAATTATTGGCGCACCTTATTTCTTTTTATTATTAATTAGGAAAAATAAATAATGCAACTTTCGACACATCAGCTTACTGTTGGTTATGGTAAA
>NZ_JAQIBB010000097.1:0-11206 GCF_027920745.1 Gallibacterium faecale
CGACCTAAAGGAATTGTCTTATTAATCGCTTCCCTTACGGTAGCGTCTTTATCAGCATGAAATGCAGTATCGACTGTTCCAGGAGAAACAATATTAAAGCGTATACCTTGTTTAGCATAAGCACTTGCCCAAGACTTATTCACAGTATGTAACCAAGCTTTTGAAGCAGCATACAATGATGCCCCTGGACCGCCTCCCATATAAGCAGCAAAGGAACCAACTGTAATAACAGACGCAGTCCAATTATCTTGTTTAGCAGAATCTAATAAATAAGGTAAACAGTGCTGAGTCATATATTGTGCCGATGCTACATTGAGATTAAATACATCATGTAAAAACTGCTGATCCATTTGATCCAATTGTCTACGGCCTACTAATCCCCCAACATTATTGATTAATATATCAATGCCCCCATGTTCCTGAACAAAGATAGTTATAAAATGCTTACATTCTTCTTCATGAGTAAAATCGACTTGATAGTAATAAGCTTTTCCGCCATCCTTTGTGATGTCAGCTAATAAAGCTGGTATATTTTCTGGTTTATTATGGGAAGTAACTGCAACTGTAGCTCCATATTTAGCAAAAAGTTTAGCTACTGATAAACCAATACCTTTACTAGATCCAGTAACAATAACTCTTTTGTTTTTAATATCATCAAGCATTATTAAATCTCCTAATTTAAAGTTAAGCTAAATTTTCAATATCATTAGATATACATCTAGAAACATTTTTTAATTCCCCAATTAGATCATACATTCTATTTTCATCCATATATAAACTAATACTAGCTACAGAAATAGCAGCAATAATATTTCCATATTTATTTCTAATTGGTACCGCAACACAACGTAAAAACTCACTGTTATCTTCTAAATCAAAACTAAAATCTTCTTTTTTATATAATTTAATCCTTTCTTTTATATTCTGAATTTTTTCAGCTGAAATATATTTATTTATTAAACGTTCTATTTCCATTTGTGGAAGATCTAACATTAATGCTTTTCCTATCCCTGTAGTAATAAGAGGTAATTTATCTCCTATTCGAGATCGCATTTCTATTGAACGTCCTCCTGGAACTTTATCAATATAATCTCCTTCCCTAATTCCTAGATGAACTGTATCTTGTGTTTTTATAGCTAATTGTTCTAAATATGGGTGAGCTATTGCTTTTAGTGGCATCTGTTCCTGAGCAATAACACCTAATCTAATAATTCCTGACCCTAATACATAACCAACACCTTTAACATCACGAATATAATTTTTCATCTCTAATGATTTTAATGTCCTATGTACAGTAGTTATAGGTAATCCAAGCATCTTATGGATATCCATTAATGTTCTATTTCCTGATGCTACGGCTTCTAACACATCAATTCCTTTTAATATACTTTTTGTATTAGCAACCATTAATATCCTCCTTTTTAGATAAATATAAATGACACTCGGAAATATTAATGTGATCTATATATCATTTTTGTATTATGGAAATTTATTTCCACAATATGGAAATAAATACTAAGACATAAAAAAACATAACTAAATATAATTAAAATATGTAATTCAACAAGAAATATAGGTAAGAAATAATTAATAGTGAAATAATAAATTTATTTAGATAAATTCGATTAGATAGATCCCAAGATATAAAAAACCGCTAAAGATGAATACATCTTTAGCGGTTGTAGAATAAAGAATGGATTACTCTTTTTTACCAAGTTGTGGGAAAGCAGAGTTATTTAATAATAAACCAGTTTGTGTATAGATGCCGAGTTTATCGCGTGTATCAGTAATATCTAAGTTACGCATTGTTAATTGACCAATACGATCTTTTGGATCAAATGGGGCATTTTCCACTTTTTCCATACTCAAACGTTCTGGTTGATAAGTTAAGTTTGGTGACTCAGTATTTAAAATTGAGTAGTCATTACCGCGGCGTAATTCAAGCGTTACTTCACCAGTTACAGCACGAGCAACCCAACGTTGTGCTGTTTCTCTTAACATTAATGCTTGCGGATCAAACCAACGTCCTTGATATAGTAAACGACCTAAACGTAAACCATTA
This sequence comes from Gallibacterium faecale, assembly GCF_027920745.1. Taxonomy (NCBI): domain Bacteria; kingdom Pseudomonadati; phylum Pseudomonadota; class Gammaproteobacteria; order Pasteurellales; family Pasteurellaceae; genus Gallibacterium; species Gallibacterium faecale. The sequence continues at coordinate 2,063 of NZ_JAQIBB010000097.1, forward strand.
ATACGATATTGTTCGATAGTATCTTCGTTATGAATTCCTGTTACTAAACGTTCATAGGCAATATGTAATAGGGCCATTCCTGGGGCTTCATAAATACCACGACTTTTCGCTTCGATAATACGGTTTTCAATTTGGTCTGACATACCTAAACCATGGCGTCCACCAATACGATTTGCTTCTAAGAAAAGATCAACTGCATTTGCAAATGTTTTTCCATTCAATGCAACAGGAATCCCTTCTTCAAAACGTACTGTGACTTCTTCCGCTTTAATCGCAACATCTTCTTTCCAGAAAGCAACGCCCATAATTGGATTAACAATACGGATACCGCTATTTAAAAACTCAAGATCTTTTGCTTCATGTGTTGCACCAAGCATATTAGAGTCTGTTGAATAGGCTTTTTCTACTGACATTTTGTAGTTAAAGCCATTTGCGATTAAGAATTCTGACATTTCATGGCGACCACCAAGTTCATTAATAAATTGTTGATCTAACCAAGGTTTATAGATTTTTAATCTTGGATTTGTCAATAATCCATAACGGTAGAAACGTTCAATATCATTCCCTTTGAATGTACTACCATCTCCCCAGATATTGACATCATCTTCCTTCATTGCTGTAACCAACATCGTACCAGTAACTGCACGACCGAGTGGTGTGGTATTAAAATAAGTAACACCACCAGTACTAATATGGAATGCACCACATTGAATGGCTGCAATACCTTCGTTAGCAAGCTGACTACGACAATCAATTAAACGTGCATTTTCTGCACCATATTCTTTCGCTTTACGTGGGATTGCATCGTAATCATCTTCATCTGGCTGACCTAAATTTGCGGTATATGCATAAGGTACAGCTCCTTTTTGACGCATCCAAAGTAATGCCGCACTTGTATCTAGACCACCTGAAAACGCAATACCAACCTTTTGACCGACTGGGAGAGATTCGAGAATTGTTGTTGACATATTAATTCCTATTCATGAGATGTGTTTGATTCTGTGATAAAACGAACGTTTACCGAGTGCGTATTATTCCCTAAAATCCTATTGGTGTCCACCTTCTTTAGCAAACAAATTGCATAAAAATTCATTTTTTATAAATAAAAATTCAATTTTTAAGTATTATAGCGTTTAGCATAAGTAAATGTACTCAATCTGGCTAAATCATCGACAACTTCTGCAAAATAGGTCAAAAAATAACGTTAGAGAATGCAGGAGGGCTATGCTAGAATCGGTCGCAAAAAAAATGCCACCTAAATCGTTAGGTGGCAGATAAACAATTCTGTTTATAAATAATATACAGGAAGTGAAATGAGTAACTTCTCAGTTACTCAGTCTAGAAAGTCTAGACTAATATGCAAACACAACATCATACTTAAGAATCTGAAACTCATTAACTAGTAAGGAATGACCAATCATTAAGTATGGCGCACATTCTATGGAGCTGCTCACAAAGAAACAAACAATTTTTTTTTATCTTTTACATAAAAAAAACTAATAACAAGCTATAATAACTACTAACATAAAGTTTTTATATTGGATACTAAATTATGGTTAAACGTTTGCCTCCCTTAAATGCTCTGAAAGCTTTTGATTCTGCCGCCAGACATTTAAGCTTCACAAAAGCGGCTGAAGAGCTTTTTGTTACTCAAGCAGCGGTCAGTCATCAAATAAAAATTTTAGAAGATTTTTTAGGTACTGAGCTTTTTTTGCGCAAAAATCGTACACTGGAACTCACTGAAGCCGGAAAAACTTATTTTTTTGATATAAACAATATTCTAAAAAAATTGATGGAAGCTACCGATAAATTAACTAAAAATAAAGCAGAAAAAGTGCTTTCCATTAATATTCCTCAAACTTTTGGTATGCAATGGTTAGTTCCGCAACTTAGTGAATTTAACCAACGTTATCCCGATATTGATGTCCGCATTAATGGGGTTGATCTCGACGAAGGGTTATTAACTCACGAAGTTGATATAGCAGTCTATTATGGTAAAGGTGATTGGCAAGGGCTTACAGTTGAACGCCTAAAAGAGTCACGTTTATTAGTGTTAGCTGCTCCCTCTTTACTCAGTAAATTACCGATTCATCAACCTGATGATTTACGACAACACACTTTACTGCACGTACATAATCGCGATAATTGGCAAAGGGCTTTAAAAGCACTTGAAATTGAAGGAATTGATTTACAACATAATCCTGTTTTTAGTCATACCTTTATGGCATTACAAGCAGCTATTCACGGTCAAGGTATTGTATTAGCCAACGAATTACTGGCACAAAAAGAAATTAAGCAAGGTAATTTACAAGAAGTGTTGAATTTACAACTCAAAGATCCAAAAGCATTTTATGTTGTTTATCACCCAGATCGTGAAAATGATGAAAAGATTAAAGCCTTTCATGATTGGTTAATCTCTTTAGTATAAGGAAAAAATTTGTGTTTAAACGTTTTCTCATCTTTACCGCATTAAGCGGTTTTTTTTGTGTCGCCTTTGGTGCTTTCACATCTCATGCTTTAAGTAAGCAACTTTCGGCAGAAGCAATAAATTGGATAGAAATTGGCTGGCGTTACCAAGTATTTCACACCTTAGCCTTGTTCGGTCTTACATTGTTATCTCAATTCACTACTATTGACATCAATTGGCGTAAAAAAACGGCTGTTAGTGGTTATTGTTGGCTGGTTGGTATCTTACTCTTTAGTTTTAGCCTATACTGTTTGGCTTTGACAGGAAATAAAACCTTTGCTCATATTACGCCAATAGGTGGTGTATTTTTCTTGTTGGGCTGGGGTTACTTAGCTTATCTTGGCGTACGTTATCGCCACTCCTCTAATTTAAATAAGTAAGAGATAATTATGACAAACCAATTAATTTTATATTGTCGCGCTGGCTTTGAAAAAGAAATGGCAGCGGAAATCAACGATAAAGCGATTAATTTAGGTGTATATGGTTTTGCGCGTACTGAACCTGATACTGCCTTTGTTATCTTTGAATGTAGTAATGCAGAGGATATTAAATTATTAATCCAAGATATTGCATTTAATACGCTTATTTTTTGTCGCCAATGGTTTGCCGTAATTCAACAACTAACCTTTGCCTCAACCACAGATCGTATTTCACCAATTATGGATTTCCTTTCCCAGACTGATCTTGATTTAAAGGCAATGACAGAAGTTTGGGTTGAAACAGCAGATACCAATCAAGCAAAAGAGTTATTACCATTTTGTCGCAAATTTACCGTACCTTTGCGTCAGCGTTTAAAACAAGCTGGTTATTTAGCTGGGCGTACCACAAGTAAAAGTACGACATTTACTCTACATCTCTTCTTTACCAGTTCTGATAGCTGTTTTATTGGTTATTCATTTAACCATAATCACTCCCCTGATTTTATGGGAATTAAGCGATTACGCTTCCCAGCTGCTGCACCAAGTCGTTCTACATTGAAATTAGAAGAAGCGATTAAAACATTCTTAACTGAAACCGAAGAGAAACAACGTTTAACTGAACATCACTATGCTGTTGATTTAGGGGCGTGCCCAGGCGGTTGGACATATCAGTTAGTTAGACGCGGATTATTTGTCTATGCGGTTGATCACGGCAAAGTAGCTGAATCTCTACAAGAAACCGGACGAGTTGAACACTGCCCAGAAGATGGTTTTAAATTTCAACCACCTAAAAAACGGAATATTGATTGGCTCGTTTGCGATATGGTAGAACAGCCAATTCGTGTCGCAGAGTTAATCGCAAAATGGTTAGTGAATAGTTGGTGTCGCGAAACGATTTTTAACCTAAAATTACCCATGAAAAAACGCTATATTGAAGTACAAAAATGTATCTTCTTGATTGAAGAAAAATTAATTGATGCAGGCCTGCATTATCAGATCCAAGCAAAACATCTGTATCACGATCGAGAAGAGATCACTGTACATATCTGTTTAAAATCAACGAAATAAGGAAAGTATATGACATTAAGAATTGCTGTTGTTGGTGCTGGTGGACGTATGGGGCGCCAGTTAATTCAAGCAGTTAGTAAAGCTGAAGGCGTACAATTAACTGCGGCGTTTGAACGTGTTGGTTCAACTTTACTTGGTAGCGATGCCGGAGAATTAGCGGGTATTGGACACAATGGCGTCACCGTTACTGATAACCTTATCGCAAGTATTGATCAATTTGATCTGGTAATTGATTTTACTCGCCCAGAAGGTACATTAGAGCATTTGGCAATCTGTCGCCAATATCAAAAGAAAATGGTCATTGGTACAACTGGGTTTGATGAGCAAGGCAAACAAGCTATTCAACAAGCTGCTGAACAGATTGGGATTGTCTTTGCCTCTAATTACAGTGTAGGGGTGAATCTCGTCTTTAAATTACTTGAAAAGGCTGCCAAAGTGATGGGAGATTATTGTGATATCGAAATTATCGAAGCACACCATCGCCATAAAGTTGATGCGCCATCAGGAACAGCTTTATCTATGGGTGAACATATTGCTAAAGCCATGGGGAAAGATCTTAAACAACACGCTGTATATGCCCGCGAAGGTATTACCGGTGAACGCAAACAAGATCAAATTGGTTTTGCTACAATCCGTGCTGGTGATGTCGTTGGTGAACACACAGTATGGTTCGCTGATGAGGGTGAACGTGTAGAAATTGCTCATAAAGCGTCTAGTCGAATGACATTTGCTCACGGCGCTGTACGTGCAGCAAAATGGTTAGCTAATCATAACACTGGGTTATTTGACATGACTGACGTTTTAGATTTGAATTCTTTATAACGTTATTTCTGTTTGTTTTAGGTTTCTCACATTAAGCAGAAACCTAAAACTACTCCACTAGCCAATTTTATCGGTCTGATTTGTTCCACTTCCGATTTCTGCTATAATTCGCCCCGTTTAACTGCAACTAACATAGGATAAATTATGGGATTTTTAACTAATAAACGTATTTTAATTGCTGGTGTAGCAAGTAATCGTTCTATCGCTTACGGTATTGCACAAGCAATGCATCGTGAAGGTGCAGAACTTGCATTTACTTATCAAAATGACAAATTAAAAGGTCGTGTTGAAGAATTCGCTCAAGAACTCGGTTCTTCCATTGTCATCCCTTGTGATGTAGGTACTGACGAAAGTATTGAAAATTGTTTTGCTGAATTACATAAACATTGGGATAAATTTGATGGCTTTGTGCACGCTATTGCATTTGCACCAGGTGATCAACTTGATGGTGATTACGTAAATGCGGTTAATCGTGAAGGTTTCCGTATCGCACACGATATTAGTGCTTATAGTTTTGTAGCAATGGCAAAAGCTGCTCGCCCAAATCTTAATCCAGGTGCAGCATTATTAACACTTTCTTATTTAGGCGCTGAACGTGCTATTCCTAACTATAATGTTATGGGTCTAGCAAAAGCTTCTCTCGAAGCCAATACTCGCTATATGGCATCGGCAATGGGTAAAGAAAATATCCGTGTTAATGCAATTTCTGCTGGTCCAATTCGTACCTTAGCAGCTTCAGGTATCAAAAACTTCAAGAAAATGCTAGGTCATTTTGAAAATACAGCGCCACTTCGCCGTACTGTAACTATTGAAGATGTAGGTAATACCGCAGCATTTTTATGTTCAGATCTTGCTGCTGGCATCACAGGTGAAGTTGTTCACGTTGATGCAGGTTTCAGTACTGTAGCTATGAGTGAATTAGAACTCGCTTAAGATTTTCTTTTTATTTCGCTCCGTTAATCGGAGCGAATTTTTTTGTTTTTAATCGGATAAAGTATGTTCCAAGATAATCCTCTCCTCAGCCAACTCAAACAACAAATTCGTGATAGTAAACCTCATGTAGAAGGTATTGTGAAAGCCACTGATAAAGCTTACGGCTTTTTAGAATGTGAGAAAAAAAATTACTTCATTCCACCGCAAGCAATGAAAAAAGTGATGCATGGAGATAAGATTAAAGCCGTTATCGAAACCGTTGGCGATAAAGAGCAAGCTGAGCCAGATAGTTTAATTGAGCCAATGCTTACTCGCTTCATTGCTCGAGTACGTTTCAACAAAGACAACAAATTACAATTACTTGTCGATCACCCTAATATTAATCAACCCATCAGTGCGAATGTGCATAAAAAAGTTACTGATACCTTATCAAATGGTGATTGGGTGGTTGCTGAATTGAAAACACATCCATTACGCGATGATCGCTTCTTTTTTGCTCAAGTTACGCAATTTATTTGTCATCACGATGATCCTAAATCTGCTTGGTGGGTAACCTTAGCTCGTCACCAACAACCACGTACTGCAGTGGCTGGATTGGAACACTACACTTTTGATGAAACAACTATCCGAGAAGATTTAACTGGAATTGATTTTGTCACGATTGACTCAGAAACCACTGAGGATATGGATGATGCGTTATCCATTACACCGATTCTCCAACAAGAAAAACAAATCGGTTGGAAACTCGCTGTCGCTGTTGCTGACCCAACTGCTTATATTCCTGTTGATTCTCAAATTGAAGTTGATGCGAAACAACGCTGCTTTACCAATTATCTACCGGGCTTTAATATTCCAATGCTACCACGTGAGCTGTCTGATGATCTCTGTTCCTTGGTGGAAGGTGAAAATCGCCCTGCATTAGTCTGTTTTATTGAAACTGATTTAATGGGTGCTTTAATTAATGAGCCTACTTTTACATTGGCATGGATTCGTTCAAAAGCAAAATTAGCTTATGATGCCGTATCCGATTATTTAGAACAGCAACCTAACGCATGGCAACCTACGAATGATGTGATTAAAAATCAAATAGACGCATTACATCAATTCTGTTTAGCAAGAATCACGTGGCGTCAACAGCATGCAATTCTATTTAAAGATCGCCCTGACTATAATTTTATTCTGAATGAAAATGGTGAGATTAGCGAAATCCGTGCTGATTATCGCAGAATTGCAAATCGTATTGTTGAAGAGTGTATGATAATTGCCAATACTTGTGCAGCACAATTTTTAACTACACATCAAGCTCCAGCAATTTTTAATACACATAGTGGCTTCGATAAAAAATTCTTACCCGCAGCTAGTCAATTTTTGTTAAACCATCTTGCGACGGATGAAACTCAACCAGAATTAGCGCAACGTTATGCAACAGAAACCTTATCCACGTTAGAGGGTTACTGTAATATGCAGCATGATTTAGACCAACATGCTGAATATTTTGAAACACGTTTACGACGCTACCTTACGTTTGCTGAATTTAAAGCGGAAGCAGCACCACATTTTGGTTTAGGATTATCTGCTTATGCCACTTGGACTTCACCTATTCGTAAATACTGTGATATGGTGAATCATCGCATTATTAAAGCAATTTTAAGCCAACAACCATTACCACCAGTAGAAGAAAGCGTTTTATTACGTTTACAAGAAGCACGCAAACAAAATCGCTTAGTTGAACGTGATATTGCAGATTGGTTGTATTGTTTGTACTTAGCCAACAAAGTAGCAGATAAAACCGTCTATTCAGCACAAATTATGGATATTACCCGAGGTGGATTACGCGTCCAATTAGCTGAGAATGGTGCAAGTGTCTTTATTCCTATGTCATTAATTCATAATAATAAAGATGAAATTGAAGTAAATAGTGATGATATTGCGCTATATATCCAAGGTAAACGTCAATATCAATTAGCTGATATGCTCTCTATTCGTTTAATCGAGGTCAATACCAACACTCGCAGTATTATTGGCGAATTGGTAACTAATCAATAAATTAATTTCTTATTATAAAGAAAAAATAGAGGAAAAGTGTTGCGTCATTAGGCACAACACTTTTTCTGTTAGGAGTGACAAATAATGAAAAAAACAATGGCAAAAGAACCTTTATGGACACCAGAATTCACAGGCTATGGTATTAGTAGTAGTGTGTTCTATATTGTACAATACATTATGGTTTCCGCTCTTCCAATTATTATCACTCTTTCCTATGGTGGCACAGCTTTTGATGCCGGAATGACCATGACTTGTTTCCAAATTGGTTGTATTCTGTGTCGTCCTTTTGCGGGTGAATTAATTGATAGCCTAAATAAAAAGAAAATGCTCTGGTTTTCGACTGGATTATTTTTCCTAATTACCGCAGCCTTTAATTTCTCTCCTTCAATGGAATATCTATTTATCTACCGTTTCTTTCAAGGAATGCTATTTGCAATTGGTACCACAACGGTTGCAACAGTTGCTGTACTTATTCTCCCCATATCCCGTAAAGGAGAGGGCGTTGGTTACTTTGCAATGTTTGTCAATATTGCAATGGTAATTGGTCCCTTCTTCGGTCTATTAATTTTAGATTCCTTTGGTGATAGCGCATTATTTATTGCTTGTGCCTTAATTGGTTTAGCTGGTTTTTATGCCGCAAATCGTAAACCTTTACCTGAAGCCCTTGCCCTACCAAAGCCTAAAAAACATAAAAAATGGAATCTGGCACGTTTTATCGAATATCGTGCTTTACCTTGGGCATTAATGGGACTCTTTATGAGTTTTACATATTCGGGGATTTTGGTGTTTGTACCAATTATGATGACTACTATGGGTGTAGGCACACTTGCTAGTTATTTCTTTATTATCTTTGCACTGACCATCGTTGTTACCCGCCCTTTTGTTGGACGAATTTATGATTATTATGGTGCGTCTTATCTTATTTATCCTGGATATATCGCCTTTATTATCGGAATGGCAATATTAAGTTTAGCGCAATCAGAACCCCTTATTTTTATTGCTGCACCAATTCTTGGTCTCGGTTATGGAGCAATTGCACCAGCATTTCAAACATTAAGTGTACAAGTCGTATCGAATGAACGCGCAGGTGCAGCTACTGCAACTTACTTTCTTTTCTTAGATTTAGGAATCGGTATTGGTTCAATATTACTCAGTATGATCGTAAGCGCCTTTAGCTTTAATATGATGTATTGGATTAATACCTTAGTCGCTGGTTTAGGATTATTCCTTTATCACTTTGTAGTTAGAGCAAAATATCAAGTCAAAGTAGAACGAGTAAAGAATAAAAAATCTTAATTTGCCTGATCATTTGATAAATAAAAATAAAATAAATTGAAACCTCATACTTTTGTCAAGTATGAGGTTTCTAGTATCAATTATGAATTAAAT